>CAYJSK010000007.1:9871-18798 GCA_964372745.1 Candidatus Woesearchaeota archaeon | reverse complement strand
CTCAATGTCTTTACACGAAATCTCACGTTTGAAGTCAAAGAAAAAAATATTCTTGTGAACTCTGTATGCCCTGGCTGGTGTCGCACAGATATGGGTGGAAAAGAAGCTACACGCTCTGCAGAACAAGGTGCTGAAGGTATTGTTTGGGCTGCAACAATGCTTGACAATGGCCCCAGTGGAAAGTTTTTTCGAGATAAAAAAGAAATTCCTTGGTAAAGCATAAGGCATTTAAAGAAGGAAAGTCTTCTTTGAACTATGAAAAAGAGTTGGATCGTTTTAGTAGTCTTTCTAGTATTCTCAGTGCATGTAGTACAGAAACATTTGATGCCTGTGACTTTAATGAAGAGGTATATTAAGGTGAAAGCATGGGCTTAACAAATGATTATCAGCACTTTCTTATTGAAATAAAACAAAGAATAAGAGAAGCTCAGTATTCTGCACTCAAAGCAGTAAATAAAGAACTCATTCACTTATACTGGGATATTGGGAAGGCAATTGTTGAACAACAAGAAAATTCTGTCTGGAGTAAGGCTATAGTACAAAACTTAGCTAAAGACTTACAGAAAGAATATCCTGAAATAAAAGGCTTTTCTCCCCAAAACTGTTGGTATATGAGGCAGTTTTATGCTCATTATAAGGATAACAAAAAACTCCAACCATTGGTTGGAGAAATTAGCTGGTCAAAAAATGTTATAATAATGAGTAAATGCAAGGATGATTTAGAAAAGAAACTCAAGGATCTAGTATGAGAAAAGAACTTAGGCACATTGAAAGAGAAACAGGAGCTTTTACTTTTTTAGTTCTCATAGTAATAGTTCTCAGTGCATGTAGCACAGAAACATTTGATGCCTGTGACTTTAATGAAGATGGAGAAGTACAGGATTTTGAAGAAAAAAGGTGTGATAGAGAAGAACAACAAGGTGAAGAGGAAATAACAGAGGAAGAAACTCTAGAAGAAGAACCAATAGCTGATGAAGAAGTAGTAGCTGAGGAAGAGGAAGCAGTAATTATAGAGGAAGACTTCAAAAGAGACTTTGCTCCCATTTATGTCTCTATTTTTACACATATAGAAGAAACGGGAAAAATGTCTCCAGATTTTCTTGAGGATGAAGAAGCTTACTGGGCATTGCATAGTGCGGAAAAAAACTTTGCAGAAATGTTATATGAAGAAGGAGTAGCCTTTAATTTTCAATCTGATTGGACTTTTTTAGAGGCGACAGCAAAATATGATTCTGAAGGAAGTGCGGAAACAAAGAATAAAAACCTTGTACGATATATGCATGAAGATCTTGGAGTTGAGATTGATCCACATGCACATGAAACTACACATAACTATGCAGATGTTGCCTATCTTATTGCACAATTAGGAGTAGAACCTTCTGGTATTGTTGGAGGATTTCTTGCTTCACCGGTTATCTCTTCAAAAGTAGATTATTTACAAGAACCTATTAAGGGAAATGTTTATGATTACACATGGCAAGCAGAATCTTTGTGGGGGGGAGGGACAGGAAATCATGTGAATGAAGAGTTCTTATGGGCATCTGGAATATGGAGGCCAAAAAATAGTAAGGAGTTCTTTACCCATAGTGAAGATTCTATCCCTAATATTGGGAAATATAAAACTACTTGGGAAGGACTTGATATGCTTCTTGAAAAACAAAAAAATGGAGAATTGGATCCAGATAAAATTTATACTATTTCTATAGCTGCTGAACAATCAAAAATCGAAGATGAGGAATACCTTAAAGAATTCCAAGCAGAGATTGAGTCCTATAATGAGCAAAGTGCTGAAGGGAAAATTGTTTGGGTAGGATTGAATGAAGTGCTAGAAATTTGGAAGGTAGAATATAATGAAGAGCCAAATATTCTTAAGTATGAAGAGTAGCCTACAACTATTTTCTTTTCTTGAATCATAGCACAAACAAGGATACAGTAGATATTTAAACAGTCTTTAATTTTTCAAAACTATGTTCCTAGAGACTAAAAGAAACACATATGTATTACTCCTAGCAATACTTCTCATTGCGTTTACGGCACGACTGCTTCTTGTTTCCCAATCAGACTACATTGCAGGAACTGATGGAGGTTTTTATGCCTATCAAACAAAACTGTTACTCGAGACTGGAAGTCTTGAAGAATCATGGTATAGCAATCCATTGATATTTTATGTGAGTGCATTTTTTGCTCTTGCATTTGGTGTACAAAATGGGGTGCTCATTGCAACTGCCATCTTTTCTGTATTGCTTGGCCTTTCTGCTTTTATTTTTGTAGACAAAGTGATGAAAGATAGAGCTGCTGCAGTCATCATTAGTGCTCTTGTTACTTTTTCTCCTCTTGCTTTACGACTTATGGCAGACCTGCGAAAAAATGTTGCTGGACTTTTTTTTGTTCCTCTTTTTTTGTATTTTGTATGGAAAAGCTTTGAAGATAAAAGATATCTTATCGCTGTGGCAATAACTGGTGCCTTAGGACTTTTTGCGCATCGAAGTATTGCTGTTGTATGGTTTATTGTTATAGGATACTTCGCATTTCTTTTTGGAATGAAAAAAAAGCTGGAGAGAAATGAAATACACATGCTTCTTCTGTTTCTTCTTCCTGCACTGCTTGCAACGTTTCTCTTCCCTGTGTATGTCTCTGATGGATTTAATTGGATAAGTGAAGATTCTGGTTCACTTTCTTTACGAACACAAGGGCTTGAAATGTATTTGCTTCCTCTTCTTGTTGGAGCGCTACCTGCAATCTTCTTTTGTTTGAAAAGACAGGAGAAAAAAGACCTCTTCTTGCTTTCTTGGTTACTTATTGCTTTTCTTTTTACTCTTCCTGGGATCAGTGGAGCGAATCAATGGAGATTTCTATTGCCCTTCTTTCTTCCTCTTTCCATAGCTACAGGAATATCTCTGACATGGCTCTTTAAAAAGAAAAAATATGTAGGGATATTTTTCGGTGTTCTCTTAGGGATTATTATTCTCAGTCAATTCATTCATTTTGGTTTCAATGATTTTCAAATGCAAACAAAACTCCCCGAGGGTATACTGCATACACTTGATACAAACTCTGAGATTATTCCAGAAGGAAGCGTTATTCTTACAAATGCAGATACACATAGTTGGTATTGGCTTAAATATTTTTTTGGTGTTGGAGTGCAACAGATAGATATGAACACTTTTGGTTCCCTGGTAAATGAAGGATTGGAAAATAGCTCTGAAGTGTACCTCATCATTCTTTCTCCAACAAATAACTTTGCTTTAGAACTAGAACCATTTGAAAAAATAGTTGATGAACAAGGAGTGGGGATCTATACAATCACTGAAACACAAGAAGAGATGCTAAGTGTTCCTATTCAAAGTGCAACAGAAGTGTATGATACAGGGAGACTACAGTATCTCTCTTCGTATCTCATTCTCCCTTATGAGTTCTTGTACATGCTCGATCCCCCTTATGTTACTCTCTTTCTCGTATTTATCGGAATTCCTGCAAGTGTTCTTCTTCTTGGAATCATTCTTGCGTGGATCATTACTTTTCTTCGAAAACAAAAGATGAATATGCAGTATAGCATTCTGGTATTTTTTCTTCTTCTCATTCTTGTTCTCTATACAGTACAACCAGAATTTTTTTGGGGAGAAAATAGGGAACATCAAGGCCAAGCATTTCCACAGCCTCTAGCAAATCCAAGTGGATTTAGTACATTCGAAAGGCCACAACATTTTGAAAGTAAATCTCCAATGAGAAGAAATCCTGGTGGGAGAAGCTGAAGATTTTTCCATTTTTCTCTGATGATATACTTAAAAAAGACTATGTATCTCTCCAAAGCCAATAGGAAGAGCCTAATGGTGCTACAATATTATATCTTCCATCTTTTCTTCTTCTATGCTTAAATATATCACTATGGAAGAAGTTGACACTTCCTATAAAATAAAGAGCTTGTTCTGTACGCTCTTTCGTATGTATAGAATAGTTGAAAGATGTATTATAGCCATGAGCACCCATACTTATACCAGCATAGCCATGCTCTTGCGTATATTTAATCAAGCAGTCTTCAACATACTTCACTAATGAACTCATGGTTTCAGTACCGCCTGGAACTCCAAGAGGAGAAATCTCAACGCTATTACAAGAGAGAATAATGTTATTACTTGTAGGATAGTTGAAGGCATCTGCAAGTTCTTTTTCTTTTATATGGGATTTAGGAAATATTTGTAATCTTTTTTTGAGACCTTTATATTCTTTTTGAAAAGTTGTTTCAAATGCTGGAATAATTCCAATTCTCTCTTTTTTGGATAAAGAGTCTTGCCTATAAATACCAAAGAGACGAATATGTTTATCAAGAAGATATAAAGGAACAGAAAAACCATTTCCAAGATTTTCCACTTCTTTAGAAACTGCAATACAACAGGCACCGTCATTCCCAAAAGTTATATCAAGAGGATCTTTAGCCAACTCTTCAAGTAAAAAATCAAACTCTTGAAGTTTCCTTTTTCTCGCAGGCAGAACAATATCATTCATATCTGTGAGCTTCTCTAAACTCTGCTGAATTTTTTCAAAAGTTCCTTGAAGTGTTTGCTTTATTGCTGGAGGATAAGGAATATTTGGGAAGCGTGCATGATTCTGTGCTGTAGAATAAGAATCCTCTTCTAGATTTACAACTCTGCCACCTTCTATAATCTGTTGTAGTCCTACACAAGTAGATCGAAGGGAAACTATTTCATCGTTATACATATCTAAAAGACACCTTCTAGATTCAATATCAGTCTCTAGGATTTCTCTAGCAGATTCTGTAAAAAGAGGGAAATTTTCATGATCGTTCATTTTTCCCATTTGTATTTTTTTCTTGCCAAACAGAATGATCCTTCTCTTTCTATAATTCGGATTTGTATAAAGCTGATACAGTTTCTTCATTTTCCTTAGAGAGGAAGTTTTTTCCCTTGTCTCATCAATGATTTCATGAAGATAAGATTCATGTTTTTCCCAAAGTAATTGAATTCTTTCAGAATTACCTTGATGTTCTAGAAATGATTGCTGTATTTCTTGTTCATTTGTACTCCACTCTTGGAATGCATGACCTTTTTCTACAAAGAGCTTTTCTAGGGATCCTAGTTGTGAGTAAAGAATGACAGGGGGAGAAAAGAGTTTATATAATTTGGAAAATAGAGAACTTTTATTTTTTAAAACATGAAGATATTCTTCTTCTGTCTTAGGATAATCTTCTGCAGCATAGATACGAACAAGCTGTTCTTCATCCTTTTCTACAAACTGTTCAACAGCACGATATACTTGTTCTCCTACACTTCCTTTAAACTCTTGCAAAGCAGTATAATTTGTAATCATCTCAGAAAGTGTCTCTTCAGAAAAAAGAGAATCTCTCCTGATATGTAATAGATGCATAGAAACTGTACGAGGCATAAAAGGAGATGTAAGTCTCATCAAATGCTTATAATCATGTATCTGTACAGCAAAGTTTTTTACTTTTTCATAGAGATCTTTACCTAGTCTCTCAGAAACTGATTCTCTATGCTTTTTTTGAACAAGTGTAAGAAGATATGGATGTGAGAATCTGGATTCTAAAAGAACTGCTTGTTTCTCAAGACCTTTTTCTTGAAACCCTTGAATAATTTCTTCCAATTCTGTGTTCATTACCATTTTTTTCCTTCTTCAAATCACATTAAGGATGCACATCTCTGTAACGGGCAAAATGAGCTTTGTAGCCTGCAAGCTGTTGCTTCTTCAATGCTGGAGAGAATAATGTGTAGATGTTTTCATCAGGAATATTTTTCTCAAGCTGTGATATAATTATTTTATGTGCATCTATTTCTTCTCTTTCTAGAAGATTTTTAGGAAGAAATAAACTTTGATACTCTTGTTTTAATAATTGAAAGCCTTGCTGTATTTCTCGATCCATTTGTTTTCTTTCTTTTGGACTTTTTTCAGAAAGCTTTTGATAAAAATTAATGAGTTTCATTCTTTCTTCCAGAAGATTTTTGAGAAGAGGCTGTTCTAGCCCTGCATAGATCTCTGGCTTACGATCAAGGAGGAAAAAATCAGAGAACATACGATTATTTTTATTCTTACTTTCATAGGACATACGGTCCATTGCATCAACAAAATAAGGCCGTGAGGCATATGCATTGAGGATAAGAACAAGGTTCATTTCTGGGGGGGAGTATTCTTGTATTCTTTCTATCAACCTTTGTCGGATTTGCTCATTAGCATGAAGATTATCTATACTTTTCTGTGTTTGATCTTTACCAAACTTTTTTTGAAAAAAACGTTTATCTTCTGTAAAAAGAAAAGGTAATAATATCTCTGAAGAATAAGCTTCTTTTCCTCTCAAAAGACGAAGAATTGTTGCAGTTATGCCTAGGTCTACAAGTGTTGTATAGTCCTTCATCTGTTCAAAAGCCTTTTTATCTCCAGAATCCACGCCTATCTTATTAAAAGAAGTTAAGACTCCTTCTGCTAAAGATAGCTCATAGATTTCTTTTTGATCTTCAACATGTTCTCTTGTCAATACATTGACTCCCAAGGCACTTTTTTCTTGCAGTAACTCTCTTTCCAGAAGCATTTCTAAGCATTTCCTATTTCTTGTTGAAAAGGTTCCATTAGTATCAAACATCACAAGATCAAATTTCTGTTTTGGACCACTTACACACTCAGTAATATCTTCTTTGAGAAGAACACCAGGAAAATGATTTCCAATATATGCTCTTCTTTGAGCTGAATTTTCTACAACTATAATCTTTTCTCTTTTTATTCCTGCTTTAATATATCCTAAAATTTCATCACCAAAACCACCAAAACATAAGACTTTTGTTTGATCAGTTACAGGAATATGTTCTCTCCAAAATCTATGCCATCTTTGTCTCCAATAATTTTTATTGGGATAGTTATAGAACTGAGGATCTTGACTTTCCTCTACAGGACTATGTGCTTCTCCATTAGGAATCTCATTGATAAACATGAATGCACCACCCTGAGCTGGTCTTACCCTTAGAAATCCCTCAGTACTAAGTTCTTGTGTTATTTTCACAACATCTATATGCGGGAATTTTTCTCTAAAAGAAACATTAAACCCAGAATAGACTACATGAATCCCATCAAACCCTGGTTTTCGTAACTCTTGTACTTTCTTATAGATAAAATGTTTTACTTCTTCTTTTTCCTTTTCTATACTCTTATCATCAATAGGAAAGAGAGGTTTTCCATTCTCTAGAATGTAAGGCAGATTCGTTCTTCTTGCATATTGTATAAAATCTAATTGTGTGATTCCTCGTTTTTCAGCTGCTTCTCTTAGAGAGAGATTTTCTCCTGCCATCATTTTACTCCCTCAGCAACAGCCTGATCTGAAAATATTCTTTGTGTGAATTCTTGGAAATCTTCTAAAGAAGTATGTACTATTTGTTCACAAAATTTCTGCTCTGTAAGAGTGAAACTTCGGAGAAGAATATTTTTGCTATGAGATGGAGTGTTTGGATTTTCTAAGAGAAACTTTCTTCTAGGTTCTAACCTTTTTTGAATAGAGTAGCCTAAAAGCTGTGGGTTGGTAAATATTTCTTCTGTTCTAAAAGCACAAGTTCCGTTGAGATATTCCATTTGTGAACGTAACTTTTTCATAGAATAGCCTAAAATTTGTGGTTTCTTTTTGAATATTTCTAGAGCTAATCCTTGTTCTGAGATAAAATCCACTTTTTCTTGACAAGACTCTTTTTTTAAACTTAATATCCCTGGAAAGCCGTTTAATTGTTTGTTCTCTAAATGAAGTTCGTTTAGTAAGTAATCAGTCTGTTTTTTTATATTTGCTAGAGATGATCCAAGAAGAGGAGGATTTTTTGTAAATATTTCTTTATCAAGACCTTTTTTTCTTATAAGGTAACAAATAGACTCATCCATCCTTGTTACTCTGGGTAAATATTCTCTCCCATGATTGCTATCAAATCCTAAATATATTTTTTCTAGATCCTCTTGATTGAACCCTTGACTGAGAAGATATTCTTTTCTCTTTATTTTTTCTTCAGGAGTGAGATATATCTTTGTTTTTTTTTTAATGAGAGAAGGATTTGGTACAATTATTTGTTCTAAAGCTGATGCATCTATAACATGATATTCTACCTGTGCTTCTGAAAATAATGCTGGTTTTTGTGCTTTGAGGATTTCTTGAAGACCATCTATATGTGAAGAAAGTTTTATTCTTAGTATCCCTTCTACATTTTCTGGAGTATATTCTAGATTTTTTAAGAGAAGAGTATTTGCAACTGCTTCTGTAAGATCTCCCATGAGTCCAGTATCTTGTTTCTTAAATGGTACAGAGAGATACAAAGCTAGACTTTTTTCTTCTCTATATATAACGACTCCTGCATGTATTTTTTCGTGTATACTCTCTTGAAGAATTTTTCTTTCTCTTGCTTCTTGATACTTTGCTTGTAATGGATCTAGGATTTCAGGAATATCTGCATACAGTTGAAAAATAGAAAGCAAAGCTTGATCCCTTCTTTCTTGCTCAGCGCTGACAGAAGACTTCATAGTTTGATAAACTCCATCTCTCTGCTCTAAAGCGAAAGCTGCTTCTGAAACCGTTTCAAGTATTTTTTGTTGATAGCTTTCTGTAGCATGTTGTAAGCTTTCTTCTCTTTTCTCTTTCTCTTCTTCAAGAACTGCAAGCTCTCTTTTAAGGCTTGTATAACGACTAGAAACATAGCTGTATCTTTCTTTCTCTCTTTCATATCCTTCTTTCTCATTATTGAGCGTCTCTTCTAAAGTTTTCATAAGAAGAATAACAAATAATCTCCTAATAGAATCTCTTCCTAAGAAATATAAGGTTGTATAGGGATTAGTGAGACCAATAGTGTTCTAGTGTGTTTACCATAGCACAAAGGACATTTAAGGAGGTATTATATATTCCCTATAAGATATATATATAAGTATAATATATAGGT
>CAYJSK010000007.1:0-9861 GCA_964372745.1 Candidatus Woesearchaeota archaeon | reverse complement strand
GGTTGTATAGGGATTAGTGAGACCAATAGTGTTCTAGTGGATCTAAAGATCTATTTCTCTCTCTTTTCCCCTTTTTCCAATGTTTCTTTATCTGCTGTTGAAAATCTCTTCGGACAAATTTCGCTCTTTCTTCGTTATACAACTCTGAATCTCTTCTGAGGTATAAACCTTCCATCCGTTGCTCTCCAAAGTGAGATGTCTGTAGCAAAGCTTGGAGATCTTCTAGGGAAGAAAAATTTCCTTTATAGAGTAGAGGTATAGAACATATTCCTGTATCCACTATATGTCTATCCAGAGCTGCTTGAGAAAGAAATCTTTGTTCTTCTCTATCGAAGAGATCAAATGCGAGAAAATAAGAAGGGAGTCTGTCATAGAGGATGCTATGTTTCTCTAATACCCATTCACCAAAGAGTATCCTTTTTGTTCCAAGTATTCTTTCTAAACCTTCTTTATGTCTAGAAGACCATTGACTCAATTTAGAATATTCTCCTTCTTCTCGTCGAATATACTCTCCTCTATGCTGAAAAAGAAACTCACCATTTTCATTAAAGCTAATACCAATATTTGTTCCATCTACTTTCTCTTGGATGATAAGTTCTTTTGTAAGGAGAGTTCTTGTTTCTTGTTCTGAGAACTTTTTTTCTTCTCTTTGTACTTCTCCATTCCAGATATAGCGTGTTTCTGGAAAATCTATGAATTCCATGGGAAAATAAAAAAATAGTTTATATATAAAGCTACGCAGCCTTTTGATAGCCTTGGATAGAGCTGTATTCTCTTTCATTTATGGAATAGACTTCAGCTGTGTTCAAAACAGAGAGCGTATTGGGAATGTCTGAGTCATTGCTTACAATGACTGTTTTTGCTGGCTGTAATTCTAGGGCTAGGCTAAGCAGCGAAATATCTCCCGAGCTTATACGTGCGTTTCCAGTACTAAATGAGCCTTGTTTCATACTTTGTTGAATTAAATAAGATCTTTCTTCTGTTATTGGTGCATCTTCTTCTAGCAACTTATTTTCTCCTAATTTTTGCCAAATAAGGTTCATGAGTGGAAATGGAACTTTTTTAGAACGAAGAGGGACATTATAGTGTGCACATTGCTCTTCAGAAAGTGTTGCTTGGCTTTCATACTGATGTTCTAACTCTTTTCTAATAGCAGAAGTGAGAATATAGCAGTTCCCATTCTCTAGAGTCTCATCATTGAGGAAACGAGAGCCATATTGATAGTAGAGATTGATCATCGCACAGGTATCTAATAATACAAAGACTTCTTTTCCTTCTCTTAATGCATCTGTGCATCCAAGCCTTTGTTCTAGTGTGTTTACCATAGCACAAAGGACATTTAAGGGGGTATTATATATTCCCTATAAGATATATATATAAGTATAATATATAGGTAAAAACGAAAGATTCTTATACTGGTTATACTTCTTTAGAACTATGAAAAGAAAGATCATTAAACTGGGACAGGCAACCTTTGTCACGAGTTTACCTTCACGATGGGTGCGAAAATACAACCTGAAGCAAGGAGACTATTTAGATGTTGATGAGAGGGAGAATCAGCTCTTTTTGAGTACGGTAAAGCCCCTGGAAAGTAAAACTGAAGTGATTAGTCTTCCTAGCAAGGAACTCTTTCTTAAACGACTCATCTATGTCCCCTATGGATTAGGCTATGATGAGGTTAAGTTTACCTACAAAGATCCACAGATGATTCATCAGATTATTGATGCAAGCTCAATTCTTATCGGATTTGAAATTGTAAACCAAGGAGAAAACTATTGTGTCTTCAAGAATATGTCTACGAGTTTTGAAGAAGAATTTGAGAATATTTTTCGCAGGGTCTTTTATACAATTGAGACTCTTCTTTCTGAAGTGGGAGAAATTGTGGAAAAGAAACAGCATGGGAAATTGAAACACTTTGGAGAGCGAGAAAATATTGTGAATAGGTTAGTTTGTTTTTGTGAGAGAGTGATCAATAAAAGAGGAACACAAAATTTTACAGATAATTCTTTTGCATACACAACAGTGTGGACCCTTGAACAAATGGGTGATGAACTTAAACAGATGGCAGGAATACTCTCAACAATGAGTAAAACTTCTCCTGAGACAAAAAAGGCTATAGAAGATGTATACAAACTCTTTCAACAGTTTTCTAAACTGTATTTTAAACCAAGCTTAGAAGATGCTGTGCATTTTAAAAAAACCTATCACCAAATGAAAGACCATATATTTGATTCTTTAGAAAACGTTTCTGTAAAAGACATACAAGTATTGTACCATACTCTCGCAATATTGGATAGAATTAATGCTATTGCTTTAGTTATTCCATTAAGGACAAAAGATCAGGAAAAGACTTAAGTAAATGTACATTCTCTAAGGCTTGTAATTCTTTTTCTCTATCTGCTTTCCAATTAATGGCTGCAACTTGAAAACCATAACTATGTGCACCATAGAGCTCATCCCAATCATGCCCGACAAAGAGAACGTCTTCTTTTTTGAAAGGGTATTTCTTGAGTACTGCATCAAAAAATCTGCTATCTGGCTTCTTTACCAGAAGGTCTGCAGAAGAAAAAATATCTGTAAGAGAGGAAGAAATCCCAAGCCTTCTATAAAAATCTTCACATTCTTCTCTTGTACTTGCAGTGTCTGTAAGAACAATGAAGGGTAGTTGAGATTGTTGCATCTTTTCTAGAGTTCCTGGTACATTCGAAAACAATAGATGTTGAGGATCTTCAAAGTATTTTGTGTGATACTCTTTACAAAATTGAAGGTAAGGCTCATAGAGGTGGGAAGAATCTATAGAACAAAGAAAATCTCGAAATGCATCTCTCTTTGCATACCCTGGAGTTACTTGTGCTTTACGCTTGAAAGGATAAAATGCTTGAGAGAATTCTTGATAGCTCATTGAGCAATGTTGCTGAAGAAACTCATACTCTCTTCGTTTTGCAAAAGTGTCATCAAAGAGAATACCACCAGCATCTGAGAAGATTGCTTGAATTTTTTTCCCCATTTATTATTCTCTCCAAAAGCTTCTACTTTCTGTGTTATAACGAAGGCTTGTAAAATCTTTCCTTGAAGGCTCATTTGCATGTCGAATCTCTTCTAAACTATAGTTCAAAGGCATATCCTCTGTACATATGAAAAGAGTAGGGTTTGTATCAAAAAGAACACTCCTTACTATATATTTATCTCTGAAATCCCACTTCAAAGATTGTTCTAAGGGTTCATCTCCAGCAGGTGTATCCCAACAATATGGCTCTATAATGATGTTTCTCTTTCCAGCATCTGCAGATTTTATTCTGCCTTTATGAATTTGAGTAGAATAATCAAAAACATCTCCTAATTCTTTTAACACTCTTGAACAATAATAAAATCCTTTGCTATCAGACTCTGTATAATTTAAATTATAATAACAAAGAACAGATTCAGGGTCTGTTATCGCTCCCTCTACAAATGCAGCAAGAGGATATTCTTCTGGAGCTTGATAGCCAAATGATCGTGTTGCTTCTAATGCCGGATCAAGGAAAGAAGATGTAACTACACGAGCATTTTTTTTCTCTCTAACTTGATACCCTGTCTCTATAACAAAAGTATAAATGCCTGGAGCAATAGCATTATTAAAAGGTTGAGGCATTTCTAGATCCAATTCTTTAAAGTGAGGGTTTATTCTCTCCCCTGTAGCACTTGCTGGCACAACTATTAATGGAGAGGTATATCCTAGTTCAGGAATATGTACGCGAAATTCAGGATCAGAAAGAACTTCTTTTGATTGAGTATATCCACAATGGATCTTTAAAGAAGAACTATGATCTAAGGAGACATAGGCATCAGAGCTCATGCTACATTTCGCATTTACTGGAGGAATTGCTGATCTGCCAATGTCTCTAGCAGGAAGATACACGCCTGAATTTGGAGGATATGTGACTGTATCATCAAAAGATTCTTTATCCATTATGAGTATAGAAGTTTCTGCAATAAAAAACTCTAAGTCTTGTACAAAATCAAATGCTCCGATTTTTTGTATATGAAGATACATTTCAGCATTCAAAGAACCTAGCCTTTTACTTTCATAATCTAATCTTTTTACCTGAAAGCTCAGATTTCCTGAATCAAACTGCAAATCAGCAAGTCTATGTATTAGTTCTTCTTCACTAGGGCTATCATAGACATGGTCTGGAAGAGGAGCATACTCACCATACATAGGAAGTCTCATCTCCATCTGGTTTGCTAAAGTAATCCTCCCTTCAATGGGGGAAGGAATACTAAAATTGAGACATTTTTGCACAGAAGGAGCTAGATTTCCAGACTCAGGGTGATCTTCGTTAAATTTTTTTAGTTCTTTTAAAAAATAATCTCTAAAGTTTATTCCCTGAGGAAGTATAAATGAAACCGTAGAATTTGGAGATATTTCTTTTTGATCTGAAACAAGGTTTACATTAAGAGAGCGATAAAAACAATTAAGAAACTCTCTTTCTGGTGAAAGTTCCACTTTTGAAAATAAAGGATATTCAGCTGAAAATAAAGGATCAGAAGGAGGATGAGCAAAATCGGTTAACCGTACAGAGAGAGTCATATTCCTTGGAACATAAGAAGGCCAAGATAGAGAAACTGTTCTTTGTTTTTCTTTTTTTCTTAAAAGATACTCACTATGCAGGAGATCTCCTCCTAAAAATACATCTAAACGCTGGTCACCCATTTCTCCATCAAAATCAAAAACTAATTCTGAAGGATCTTCACTTCCAATTCTAATAGAAGGAACATGATTTGAACCTGGTGAGACAAATAAAACTTTTTCATCTAAAGATATTTCTTCAAGAGTAAATGGTGCATCCTCAGCATATGTATATGGTTCTTCAAATGTTGGATGATGGCCCTTTTGATACGTAAATTCAGAATTTCTTATTCCATAATTATATGCTCCAAATGCCAAAGCCGGAATGAGACATGCAGTTGCTGCTATCTTTGCGAGACTTTTTCCTTTTGAGAGGAGTGTTTCTTTTCTTCTCTCTCCATTCATCATTCTATAACAATGTTTTAAACCGAGGGTTTCTTCTAAAGAGTACTCAGGGAAAAGGATAGCTTTTGCTTCTCTTGTTTTTTCTTCATCGCCAAGATCGAGATAGTTTCTCAGCACTTGAGAAAAAAGATCTAGCGTTTCTGAGCTAAAAATCCCACTCGTTTTTAATTGAGCATACTCATATACTTTTCTTGCATGAAGCATATCTTGCCCTTTGACTCCACGTAAGGAACGTGCAATTTGGATAAGAGACTGAAATGTATCCATTTTGTTGTACATATGAGTATACTTTGAAAAAGCTTCTCTTGTCTCTTCTGTGATTGGACCATATCTTTCTTCAAATGCACATTGTAAAAAATCATTCGGCTCCTGTGGCTTAAGGCTCAATAGATCTTTACCATTTCCTATAACTTCCATCTGACGTTCAAGGGGATCTGGAATTGCAGTTCCTAAAAGATAGCAGAGAGAGAACTGCGGATCTGCTTGTAAATAATGTATTTCTCTATCACCGAGATATACTCTCCCCCTTATTGAACCAAAATTATCTTGTGCTGCATCTCCATGGATAAGCCCCTTGTCATTATTCGCAAAATCTTTGAAGAAATCCAAATCCAGTCTTTTAAACAAGAGATCGATCAAAGGTTCTGACTGACGTAATTTTTGAAGTCTTTTTTTGTCTACACCTTTTCCATTAGGAGCTAAAAATTGTTTTACCTTAGGATTAATTCTCCCCAAAAATGTATCTGCAAAATATGATTCATAGTCTAAACTAGGAATACAACTTACAACAAAGTCTTGTCTAAATGCATTTCTTTGAGGAAGAGTTCTAAGCATACCTTCTAAGTTTTTTTCATAGCCTTCCTTCGCTTGAATCATTGCTCGGATCCCTTCTCTTCGTGCTTTATCCATGTTGTCTCCTTACTGCTTCTCGTACTGCTGAGAGAGGAGAATGTTCTTCTTCTCCATATTCGTAGATCAGAAATTTCTTATAGGAGAAAAGAATTCTTGGTCCAAGACATCCTGCATGTTCTGCAAAGAGATGTATTCTTTCTTCTCTTTCTTTCTGCTCAAGAGTATTGAAATCTTTAACAAAGGCATGAATATCAGTTGAACTCTTTTCTTCTCTTGCTTCTTCTGGAGGAAGAGGAAGAGAAAGTGAAACAACATAGTGACCACCAGCATGTCTTGTACGCATTTTCTTTGCCTGAATATTAAAAGGGATACTAAAGATAGAGTTTCTTCTTGCATAGTTATTCAAAAAAGACTGTTGTCTATATGATAGACCAGCGATTTTTTCCGCACCCATAATGAGTGCACGATTCATATCAATAAAATGCATTGGCTCTAGTTGACTGAGCAAGGGGTACTCTTCAGAGACATTTTTAGGAAGTCTCTGCCAATAGTTTTGTACTCTTTTGAGAGCGCGATCTTCTGGAGAAGCACGCAAGAAAAAAGCACTTGAAAAAGGATTGACAAAGTTAGGTTTTTTTCCTTCATTTGTTCGAGCATGTCTTTCATAATGAGAAAGATCTTCTGAATAGACTGCAAGTAAGCTGTCTAGATGGGGGCCTAATTTGACAAGAAAGTTTCTATACACAACTGGATCTAAGGAGTTTTCACGTAAGAGATCTTGGCTTTCTAGCATAGTTATACCCAGAGGAAAGAGTCTCATTCCCCTCTTGTTTAGCCAGCTTTTACCTTTATAAATCTTCCTATTTTTACTCCTTATAAGTAGTTTCACCATCCCCTCCCCAAACTTGTAAGTGCTCTCAAAAGGTCGATAGGGTTCTCTTCTATCATTCTGTATGCATCTATCCTTTCTTCTTGGGATAGCGTTAAAGCCTTCCTTAAATAAGGAGTACATATCACAGGTTCTTTTAAAGAAGCATTTACCTTCACTAATGCAGACTCAATGGAGGCTTGTTCACGTTTCAAAAGCGCTGTAAGAAAGTCATCTGATGCAAGAAGGCCATTGATTACTGAGTAGCTTTTTGGAAGATCAAAGGCATAGCCAGATTGTTCTGGAAGTCTCTTTGTATATTTACTTGGACCAGGATAAAACATACTGCATCGAGCAAGGAGAGAACCAGTCTTACTCCAAATATTTACATCTCTTTCTTGTTCTCTGGTACAGCCTGCAATAATGAGATTTGCATTCTTGCTTCTTTCAAACATATGCTCAGGGGACTCTCGTGCATCTATGTAGACATCATGTTTTTCTGTTTCTCGAAGAAAAAAATTTTCTTCTATTTCTTTTCCAGAAATCTTTCCTTTTTCTAAACCATAGAACTCCATTTGTTTCTGAAGTTCTTCAGGATCATTTGCGAGGTCTCGAAAGGCTCTTCCTGATAAGTAAGGTGTGACTAACAGTATGTTTACTTGTGATTTTTCCATTTTTCTCTGAAAAAAAGGGACAAGAAAAGTATAAAGAGATGTTTCATAAGAAATATAAGAAAGCGCCGTGACTCGGATTTGAACCGAGATATCCTTGCGGAAACAAGCTCACTAGAAAAGTATTCCAGGCTTGCGCGGTACCAGGTTGCGCCATCACGGCATACTCCAAAAGATTAATTGGGATTTTATAAAGTTACTGTTTAGAAAAGAAAAAAGAGAGCTTACAGCTCTACTTCAACTTCGAGATCTGCTTCAATATCTTCAGATTCATCCTTCCCAGAATTTTTCTTTTCTTTGTCTTCAGAGTCCTCTTCTTCAGAGCTATCTTTTCCAGACTTGTCCTTTTCTTTGTCTTCAGAATCTTCATCAAGCTCCACATCTATCTCAAGGTCATTTTCTTTCGAGTCTTCTTTCTCAAAGTTTTTTCCTTTTCGTGCTTCATTCGCTGCATCCCATGCATCTTCTGCAAAGTCTTCTACCGTATCATAGTCTCCAGCTTCAAAAGCAAGAAGTGCTTGTGCATAGGACTCTTGCGCTTGTACAAGGAGAGCTAGAGAAATAGAAGTATCACGCCCCTTTCCTGCCTCTGCATCAATTTTCTCTTGCGCTTTGCTTATTTGTTGTTCAGCTTGAGAAAGGTCTTTTTCTGCATGTTCTTTCTCTTTCTGATCAATACCTAGACTCCCTTCAAGATCTTCTTCTACTTGTTCTGCATCTGCTCCTTCTTGTTCAATCCTAATCTTTGTCTTCCCCTTCTTTTGTTCAATATGTATCTCTAAAGAAGATGTTTGTCCTTCTAAATTGGAAAGGATAGACTCTACAAGTGTAGAAAGGTCTTCTGCACTAAGATCACCTTTTATCGTTATCTTCAAATCTTTGATTCGTTCTTTATGTTTTTCTACTTCTTGCTCCAGTTCCAGTTCCTTTTCTAATTCTTCTTCAGAACTTTCTGCACCAAAACTTTCTAGATTCTCTTCCACTTCTATGAGAACTTTTCCATGCTCTGCTTCTGCTTCTGCAGCATCTTCATCTTTTCCTGCTTCCAGCATTACTCGCACTTCTAATAATCGCTCTTGTGCAATCTCTAAACCTTTTGCAACTTTCTTTTCAGATCCTCTTTGGAGTGCTAAAGAAATCTTATCTAAAGCAAGATCAAGACCATACAAAAGGCTGTCTGGTGTGATTCCTGCATCAGCATGGGTTTCTCCTTCCAGAGCTGTGTCTTCTGCTGCGACCATACTCAATGATAACAACAAAACAAATACGAATCCAACTATTTTTTTCATGTGTAGAACCTCCTTAGGTTTCCTCTCTTTAGGCATGCAAGGTATATAGAATTTGCCTGAAACAAGATGAAACTCTCCGTTACTCTGGCTTGTTTTCTTCTACAAGATGAATAATGTTACTTGCTCCATAGGGTTCTTTTCTCACTATGCCTCGCTTCTCCATACTCTGAATCAAACGGCTGAGTTTTACTTTGGACAGGCCTGATTTTAACTCGAGTTGTTTTTGCCATAGCTGCTTATTGTTTTCTTTGAGGATAGTGAGCAGTTTTTTTTCATTTTCGAGCAAGGCTCCAGATACAAAGATGTCCTTTTTTCTTCCCTTCCAAAGATACAAAGCTAAAATAAGAAGAATGAGAGGAATACTCAGAAGATACCAAGGAAAGGAAAGTGTTTTTTCTTGATAGAGTACAGAAATGCTCAACATCTCTTCAAAGGATTTTTCTTCCCAAAGGAGAACTGTTCTTCTTCCATCAAAATATATTCGTTCTGGTTCTGGAATAAGAAGTTGTTGTTCAAGAAGTGTACTTTGTTCTGGGAGTTTGAGAATAAACAAAAAATCTTCTGTGGAAATATTTTCTTTCCATTGAAAGGCAGTATTTTCTTCAGATAAGGAGAGTAGGCTTGATGTTGTACGATAGAGTATTTGTACAAAGTGTAGACCCTCTTCAAGTGAACAGGTGAGTTTTGTGCTTATTTCTTCTTCCGATACTGTGCAAGAAATTTCTCTGTTATCTACAAAGACATGTAGCTCTTCTATAGAAGGAGGTAAAGATAAAAGCAATTCTGTGCTAAAAGCCCCATGGAGTTGTGTATCCACATAGGCTTGTCCTTCTATAAGTTCCACTTCTGTATGGAAGGAGTCATAGCTATAGGCAAGGCTCAAAGGCATGAGAAAGAGAAATACAAGGACTACGTTAAGGATTTTCATAGAGAATAGAAAGAAGAAGAGCTATAAAAAGGTTCAGAAAGGCTTATAAATCTTTGAGAATCTTTCAGAATATGAATGCCCCTGTAGTGTAGTTCGGTCAATCATTCCACCCTTTCGAGGTGAAGACCCGGGTTCAAATCCCGGCGGGGGCACCATTTCTCTTTAAAGCCATATTTGGTTTCCTCTTCAATTTTTATAAGCTGCCTTTCTGTGTCTGTTAAGATCTTATCAATATTTTT
>CAYJSK010000006.1:7507-19859 GCA_964372745.1 Candidatus Woesearchaeota archaeon | reverse complement strand
ATCAAATCAACTTTCATGTTTGCATTCCAATCTTCTGTCCCCTCAAAATTTCTATACATATCATAATACTTTTTTGCAAGTAAAGTTATTTTTAGAGAATTCTCCAGAAAATGTCCTTCTGTAATAATATTGTAGAGATCTAAAAGTGCAATCCTTGCTTTCTTATTACTTTCACTGGTTTTAGGTATTGCACGAAGCTCTTTTCGTATAGGGGAGTATCCATAAACAATGAGCTATTTTCCTTGCACAATTTTTTCTTCGAGTTCTTTTACATCTTTTTCTTTTATAAGAAAGCCATAAATGTTGGTATCAAATATAACGCGAAGCATACTTTCCAATGTCAGAGGCTCTATATTAAATGTTGTTTTGTACAAAATTTTGTTACACTGGAATTATTGAAGTAATCTATAACGGAGTACAGTTCTTCCTATTAAATCAAGAGAATCAGAAAGAGAACATAGGTGTAAAGAAAAAAACTCCACTAAAAGAGATCAGTCCATTGTACCTTACTCAGAGAACTTTAATCTTCTTTAATGAACTCTTCCAAAGGAATACTTAATTCTTCTTCAGACGTAATAGTGCCACGTGCTTTCATATACTCTTTTCCAAGCAAGTAAAACAAGAGTCCTAAAGATTTCTTTCCCTTATTATTACAAGGAACCACAAGATCAACATAATTAGCCTCATTATTTGTATCACAGCATGCAACAACAGGTATACCCATACGCACTGCATCCATAACTGCATTCTTATCAGGCCATGGATCCGCAACAAAGAGCACTTTAATTTCTTTAAAATCCTCTAATGCTGAATTTGTTAAAGAACCAGGTCTATATCTTCCTGCAATCACAGGGATACCAGTAAGCTTATGAAACAATTTTACTCCAGCCCAACCATTCTCTCTTCGACACACCACAAGAATATCCTTAGGTTCATACTTTGACAAGAATTTTGCTGCAATTTCTATTCTTTCATCAATTTTTTTGACATTCAAAACAGCAAGTCCATCTGGGCGTACTTTATAGATAAAAGGAGCCATATAACTGGTACGAAACTTCGTCCCAATATGCAATCCTACTTTCAGATAATTATCCAAAGCGGTTAAAAACACTTCTTGTTCTTCTGCCATCTCCTAGTGAAATTTCCTAGGGTATATAAAGCTTTTGCCGGCAGGTGACTGTCAACTTTCTTCTGGAGAATATAAAGAATTTTTGATTGTTCTCCCCCTAATATAATCTCTTTGTTTAAATTTCTATAGTGAGTATCTCCATGTACCAATAAGAACTTTTTCGAAACATTTTGAAAATAAAGACAGAAGCTATCAGATATGCAGAACAAACACAAAACCTAACAACCAGGAGTTCCAGAAGGCATATACGAACAAACCAATGCAACAGTATTTGTGACACTTTGTTGCGCACTTTCAGTAAAAGAAACTTCAGCAACATCATCTGCAACTGCACGGAAAGCAGCTCTTGTTTTATAACAATAAAGGACATCATTTTTATTACAAAATTGTTCATAAATCTCTTCACCAGTAAAATATTCCTGTAGTTCAATATTACCCACACCTGGATAATCTTTAAAATAATGCATATTTGTAAATGTCTCAAAATAAATATGATTTCTCACATCATCCTCAGGATCAACAAGGGCATAATTATACCATGTTTCTACTTCCCATGTACACCCATCACAACCAACCTCTGCTCTCACTTTTTTCTGAGACTCATAGATATCATCACATAATGGTCCTGGAATACCAGGAGAACTTCGACTTTCACAATCACTCTTAAAATACTCATCACAAAGCTTTTGTCGCGCAACTGCTTGCCCACAACAATAGTCTTCAGCACTACTAGATTTACAAGATCTATAATCCCTTTCTGCAAAAGAATAACAAGTATCTATACCATCCTGATCACAAGAAAAAGGTTGAGAAGTAAAATGCGCATCAAATGTTTTCTGTGTACTTTTCCCCATCCTACCAGCTAATGAACACCCACTACCCCTTGAAGCCACACGATACATAGTTTTCTTTTCTTTCTCCTTTTGTATGAATTCCTTTCTATTAACAAATTTGACATACCATGGTGTATCTAAAGAAGGCGCTGCAGCACTTACATCCTCTGCACCATCTCCACTACACTCTTCTGCTTCTTCTTCTGCAACATCATTCTCTTTCACAGAAACCTCACAAGCTTCAACAACAGGATGCCCCTCATCAGCAGTAGTATACGGTCCACCAGTAACAGAAGGATCAGCCACTTTACAAGAATAGTATTTTCCTTTGTCTCCACACTTATACATCCACCCATCATTTCCATCTATAGTATAAGCATCACAAGTCTCCCCATCACTCTTCCCTACATCTCCAGAAGAACCTTCCATAACTTCTGCAATTTTTTCTTTTCCTTCATCAATAGTCTTTGGAGTTTCAAGAACATTCCCAAGCTCACCAATTTTTTTGTCAAAACCTTCAACAAGACTAACAGAAGACACAACTGCCACAGGAACAACACAACTATTTTTTAAACCTATTGCATCAGAGAGGAATCGTTTCTCCCTTGGTGCACAGCCATAGACAACATCCTCACCCTGCTTTCTTTGAAGTGGTGTACTACAACAATTGATCGAATCTAACTCCATATCTCTTCCAGAAACAAAACGCAAACTATAATCAACACTTCCTTCTTCTAAAGCATAGCTTGTATCCAAACGATTATCTTTTACTTCTCCTCCCTGCATTTTCAAGATCAAAGATCCTTCTTCAAAAGAAACAAGTCCACCTTCAGGTTTTACAAAATAGACTTCATCTCCAACATAAAGTGTTTTTGCTCGAAGATCTTTATCTAGAACATTATAACGCTCAAAAGAGGAAGGAAGCAAACGCACAAACTCTTCCTTTGTAAAGGGAAAGAGATTTATTTTTTCTTTCAAACAACCAGATCCTTCCTTCTGACAAGTCCAAGAAGAACCACTATATTCTAATCCCTGAACATCTTTCCCATCAGAAACAAAAAACTGAGGATAACTTTCACCACACCAAAAAGTAAGAGAAGATCCTTCCGCCCCATAATAAACACAATCAGTCATAGTCATCTTGCCATGATCTAAAAGAAAAGAAAAACTACTCCCATCAGAAAGAGAACCACTTTCGTATTGAGGGAAAGCAGCAATGGAAATAGGTACAGAATCCTTTCCTCCAGCAGCAATATCCAAAAGACCAGAAAACACACCTTCTTTTTCTTTCTTCAAAGTAAGAATATCGGCTGTGTTCATCACAAAAGAATACCCTCTCTCTGGTTCACCTGAAAGAACAACAAAATCATAAGCCAGTGCATCACTTCCACCAACAACTTCAAATTGTTTATCATAGGATTTTTGTGCCGCATTCAAAAGAATCACCTTCGTATTGCATGCAAGAGAATCATCAAAAGAACCTTTAATAAGATAGGAAGCAGTAATATTTTTTTGTCGAGCATCATAGACTCCTATATCCAAAGAGGGCATCTTCCCTTCCTTACAAGAGTCCTGTTCATGCAAAGTGACCTCTAAATTATCTTTTTCTCCATCATATCGAATCCTATCACTAGATCCTTGTAGAGTAAGAAGATAATCATTCAACAAGACAGAAAAAGGTTCATCATTTGCAGATGAAAGAAGTAACGTGCTATCATCAAAAGTAATATCTAATGTTTTTTGTTCAGGATATTTTTTATCTAAAGGAGTCAAAAGAAAAGTAAAAGCATCACCTCCCTCTGCACTAAAAACAAGACCTTGATTCCCTTGCAACAAACTTCCTTTTCCATCATCAAAAAAAAGAATCCTTGCACCATTTTTTGAAAAAGAAATGGTTGTATCCTCAGGAAAATCAGCATCATAGCCAAACAGTTTTCCTTGGGTATTTTTCTGGTAAACAAGAATAAAACCATCATTTTTATCATTATCAAAAGAAAAAGAAATACCTTCAAGGAACGTATCTGAATCAGGAAGACTCACTGTACAACC
This sequence comes from Candidatus Woesearchaeota archaeon, assembly GCA_964372745.1. Taxonomy (GTDB): domain Archaea; phylum Nanobdellota; class Nanobdellia; order SCGC-AAA011-G17; family GW2011-AR17; genus JAGVZZ01. The sequence goes on along the minus strand of CAYJSK010000006.1, from coordinate 15,848 downwards.
ATTATAGCTAATCGGAACCCCATAGGCTTTACCCTCAACAAAATCATTCTCTAACCGAGGATAATATACCTCTCCTTCATAAAATGAAAAGCTTTGCTCTTCAATACCCTCGCAAGCAAAAAGACTTCCATCTGCAAAGACAAATGATGGAAAAAGTACAATACCTAATACAACAAATAATGTGAACTGCCCCCTTTTATACATAGCTCACAAGAAGAACATCAACTTTAAATGTCTTTCTCAATACGAATCAATTCTTGCAACTTCACTTCTCTCTCTTTTCCAAAAATCCCTGTTTTAATATAAGGAATCTTCCATCCCACAGCAAGATGTGCAAGGGAGCTATCCATCGTCTCTCCAGATCGATGAGAAAGCACAGGAGTAATACCTTCTTTATGACAAACATCAACAAACTCTTTTGTTTTCACAATGGACCCTATTTGATTAGGCTTCACAATCACACAATTCACAGACCTTTTGTGCAAAGCAAGTTTCAAACGTTCCACACTTGTTGTCACAAGATCATCTCCACAAACAAGTGTATTTTTAGATATCTTTGAAAACCCATCAAAGTCTTCTTCCTGTAAAGGATCCTCAACATATCCTAAATGAAAAGCCTTAACCCATGCATTCACTTGCTCTATTTGTTTTTCTCTCAAAAGAACTTTCTTTCTTTGAAAAGCTGCAAAATGTGTATAATGATATTTTCCTTTATGATACAATTGCGAAGCAGCAATATCCAAACCAAAGGAAATTTTATGGCCTTGATTTCGAAACCCATCAAGAACATCATCAAGAAAAGAAAAAATCTCCTGATCAGGCTCTGGAAGAACAAAAGCCCCTTCATCTGTTTTTTTCTTAGCTTGAGATATTTTTCCTATTGCATGATACACTTCTCTATTCAAAGCTATCCTTTCAGCAACTGTTTTCTTTTCTGGTATGAGCAAAAATTCTTGTATATCACTTCCACCTGTACTATGTGCACCACCACCAATGCAATTACCCAAAGGTATCGGCATTTTTTTTACTCTTGAATTCAAAAAAGAATACACTTCACCATCAGCCATGGCTTTCAAGCATGCTAATTGCATTGCAACCACACTATTTCCACCAAGGATAGGAATAAAAGAATCAAAAACAGCAAGATCAGAAAACTCTTCTAAAGAGAAATTCTTAAAATGGGGGTGTGTATTGATAAAGTTCACAGAAAAAGATATACCTTTCTCAGAAAAACATGCAACTTCATGTTTCCCAGTAGACGCACCTGAAGGCGCGGAAGCTCGATACTTTTTATTCACAAGAATTTCAATCGCATCCTCTCCACGAGAATTTTTAATAACATAAGCTTTCACTTCTTGTATTTTCATAAACCACAAGAAGAGTTTCTAACTTAAATACTTTCTCAGAAAAATCTTCTTCACCTCAAAGAAAAGAAAACCAACAGCAGAAAGAGGCACAATCCACACCCAATCAAGGAAAGTTAAAGGAACGAGAGAAAAATATCCAGCAAAAGGCCCATACAATAAAATCAAATGCAATCCTAAAGATAATGCAACAGCACCATACAACCACCAATTGCTTTTCAGAGTATACAAAGGTCCATCTTCAGAACGACAAGCAAAGACAAGAAATAACTCAAAGAGAATCAAAGCAGTAAACACCACAGTCCTCGTCTTATCCAAATCTCCGGTCATTCCATAATAAAAGAGAAACAAACCCATAGTCAGTAAAACAGAAAAGACTGTAGAAACTATGAGAAAGAATTTCATGCGAGAAAAGAAACTCTCACTAGGATCTCGAGGCTTCTTCTTCATTATTTGTGGATCCGCAGGATCAACACCTAAAGCAAGAGCAGGAAAACTATCTGTCACAAGATTCACCCACAAAAGTTGTATAGGCAAAAGAGGCAAAGGGAAACCCATCAATAAAGATCCAAAGACCAAAGCAACTTCTCCAAAATTTGCAGAGAGTAAATATTTAACAAACTTTTTGATATTGGAATAAATAATCCTCCCCTCTTCTACAGCAGCAACAATCGTCGCAAAATTATCATCTAACAAAATCAAATCAGAAACATCCTTGGAGACATCAGTACCCTTAATATTCATTGCAACTCCCACATTTGCTTGTTTGAGTGCAGGAGCATCATTGACCCCATCCCCAGTCATCGCAACAATCTCACCATTTGCTTGCAAAGCTTTCAAGATACGAGCCTTATGTAAAGAATTCACACGCGCATAAATAGAAATCTTTTTCACAATCTTCTGCAACTCTTTATCAGTTAAAGAATCTAAAACACTTCCTTGTAAAGACTCACCTTTAATTCCCACTTGCACAGCAACTGCTCGTGCAGTTAGTTCATGATCTCCAGTAATCATCACGCTACGTATTCCTGCTCTCTCGCAAAGTATCATAGCATCTTTCACTTCTTCTCGTGGAGGATCAATCATTCCCACAAGCCCAACAAACACCAATTCTTTTTTTCCAGATGCACAAGCTAAGACGCGTAAAGCTTTCTTTGAATACAACTCATTTTGTTCCAATATTTTTTTCCTATCTTGAGCAGTTATTTTTCGTAGAGAACCATGAACAAAAATAGAATGACACTTTTCTAAAACAACTTCAACTGCACCTTTCATATACACAACACCTTCTTTGTCAGTCACAGACATAAACTTCGTATCAGAAGAAAAAGGCACTTCAGAAGCTCGTTCTTTCGCAACAACCTTTCCTTTTACTGCAAGCACTTGCAAAGCTTTCTCCGTAGGATCACCGATCTCAAGCGTCGCATTATTACAACTCGTCCCAACAAGCAGAAGAGGAACAAGAGACTGAGTCTCACATTTTTTACCTTGAAACAAAATCTCACCATGCAAAGAATACCCTGAACCAGTCACAGTATATTCCTGAAAAGAAGAATACATATCAGTAACAGTCATTTCATTTTTCGTTAAAGTGCCTGTTTTATCAGAACAAATCACAGTCACACTTCCCAAAGTTTCCACAGACTGCAATTGTCGAATCAATGCTTTTCGTCTCAACATCCTTCGTAAACCTAATGCAAGAGTAATGGTCACCACAGCAGGCAAACCCTCAGGAATGGCAGCAACTGCGAGGCTCACAGAAGTCAATAACATTTCAACAACAGCAAATCCTCGTAAGATTCCTAAACCAAAAACAAGCACACAAATAACAGCAACAATAATCGTAAGCCACTTTCCAATTTCCTTGAGTTTTTTCTGCAAAGGTGTCTGCTCTTCTTCAATACTTTCTAATTCCTTTGCAATCTTCCCTAACTCTGTATACATTCCAGTAGCAACAACCACAGCTTTTCCTTTCCCACGCACAACCACAGTCCCAGCAAAGAGCATATTTTTCTGATCACCTAAAACAAGTTTGTCTGTCTTCAAAGCTTCAATGGTTTTTTTCACAGCCTTTGATTCTCCAGTAAGAGAAGCTTCATCAACTTCTAAATCAATAAGAGAAAGAACACGACAATCTGCAGGGATTTTATCTCCTTCCTCAAAGATAAGAATATCTCCTGGAACCAATGTATCACTATCCACAAGCATGTCTTTCCCATCACGAAAAACTCTTGATTTATACTGTCGTAATTTTCTCAAGAGAAGAATAGCTTTCTCAGCTTTATACTCCTGAAAGAGACCAAAGCCAGCATCAAACAAAATAACAATCAAGATGATAATTGCATCCACATAATTTTTGATAACAAAAGAAAGAATGGTCGCGAAAATCAAAACCCAAATCAAGGGGTCATTAAATTGATGTGCAAGTAACTGAAAGAAAGAAACTTTTTTTTCACTCCCTATTTTATTCAAGCCATACTTCTGTATTCTCTTCGTAACCTCTTTGGAAGAAAGTCCTTTCTCAGAACTCTCTAACTCTTTAAAAACATCTTTTACCTCTTTTTGATAAGAAGACATAAAGAAAAACAAAGAAAGAAACTATTTAAAACTATTCACTCCATAAATGGCTTAGGCCCTACTTTGTTACTGATTTCCTTCTTAGACTTCTTTCGCACTTCTTCAGAAAGATTCTGAATCGTCTTATGTAAAGCCTTTGCTAATTCCCAGTCTGCTTCTTCAGCAGTAAGAAGTATACTTGGATCTTCTAAACGCAAATGAATAGAATACTTCGCTCGCGCACCAGCTTTTACAAACTTATGCACATCCACAATAAGTTTCGCATGCTTAAAATCCCGTAATATTTTGTCATAAGCCACTTCTGTAAGATGTTTTACCTCTTGCGTCTCTGCAGCATTTAAATCTTTTAATCGGTTATATATAATACTCATATTCTATCCCCTCCAAAGAAAAAGAGCTTCTAAAAATATTTAAAGCTTTGTATACTCAAAGAACAAATGCTCAGAAAACTCTGTCAAATCTGTGAAGCAGAATCAGCACAGGATACATGCCAAAAATGTGGCAGACTCATGGGAAAAAATTGTAAAAAGAATAGTATCTGCAAAGCTTGCTCAGAAAGATCTTCTTCGTCTATGATGAGCAAGAATCTCTAGATTTCCATATCTATCTATAGGTGCTGACCCCGAAGTCAATCTATCATGCACATAAGCATCCGTAAAAGACAAAACCATCCCACTTGAAACCTGAGCTTGCACTTTTTCATCAAGGAGAGAAAACACCTTCCAACGCTCAATATAATTATACCCATAAAACCGAAGCTCTGCTTCATAATAATCCTTATCCGCTTGAGAAAATCCTCTCACTTTAATCTTTTTTGAAGGAAAATGAGAAAGGAAAGTATAATTCTTTCTTGCCTGCAAAATATTATGTAAACCTACCTCAACAAGAAAAGCAAGAGCATAAGAAGACCCAGCAAGTGAAGAAACAAAAGGAACATCATCAAGAACACTAACAGAACATATGTCATCCAATTCCTGCTTACTCCTTCCAAAGACACCCATAAAACAGGAGAAACAGCATTCTTTTAAAAAGATTCCGAAAATATTTAAACAGGAAATGCTTCAGTAAAAACATGCAAGAAGTAGAAATAAAAATGATCATCTATGACTACAAAAAATCTCAGCAAAAAAACCATATCTTAAACATTTACCCATGGGGCTGGAAATGAAATGTGCACTTGCTCTTCCTTTTTTCATCCTCCTCCTTTCTATTAACCTTCTTATCTTCGATCAAGAATTTTATGCAACAGAAATGCCTCAATATGAATCCTACATGGAACAACAAGAAAACCTTCTCTACTATTTTCAAGGAGCAGAACTACAAAAGGAAAACTATTCCGAAAGAGAAATTCTTCACCTTAAAGATGTGAGAAATCTTATCTGGAGCTCATGGATACTCATCTTCCTTCTCCTCATACCCATCATCTATTCTTCTTTCAAAAAGAAAGACCTAAAAAAAGAACTCTATAAAGGAGGTATATACACCTTAGTTCTCACTTTTCTTCTCGGTTTGGCACTTTTAAGTTTCTCAAGCAGTTTTACACTCTTTCATGAACTCCTTTTCACAAATGACCTTTGGCTACTCCCAGCAGATTCTCTACTCATCCAAATGTTCCCCCAAGAATTCTTCATCGAGAGCACAAAACAAATACTTTTATATAGTTTTATTTTCTCTCTCTTCATAATAATAGTAGGGTACAAAGTCCCAGGAGAAAAACATGGTAAAAGAACATAGCATTACAATTTACAGCACACAAACCTGCCCTTATTGTGTACAGTTAAAAAACTACCTTAAAGAGCAAGGCTTCAAATACACAGACATCGATGTTTCTAAAGATCATAAAAAAGCAGAAGAAATGATTGAGAAATCTGGTCAAATGGGCGTTCCAGTAGCTGATATTGATGGACAAATCATCATTGGCTTCAATAAAGAAAAAGTCAAGAAAATCCTAGGGATAAAATAGAAATACAATAATCTTATATACTTTTATAGGCTAACAAAAGAAGATGGTAAAAATCTACAACTACACTGTTCTTATCGAACAAGATGAAGAAGGAATATTCATAGCAAAAGTCCCAGATATCACTGGTTGTTACACACAAGGAAAAACTATTGAAGAAGTAATGAATAGGATTAGAGAAGCGATAGAAGTTTGCCTAGAAGCAGAAGAAAAAGAGATGTGTAAACTCATTCTCGGTCAAAAGCTATCTCAAGCTACGAGTATTCGGATCCCAACACATTAATAAAATAGGGAGTTTACATCATCCCTTTTAAAATCCCTCTATTCTATCATTCATAACTAAAAAGTTACAATAAAGTTTTATAAATAGGAACACTATAGATACTTTAAAAAGGAGGTGGACTGAGTGGCAGTAAAAAAGAAAGCTATCAAAAGTTCAGGTGAAGTCGAAAGATCGAGTGCGAAGGGAGCTTCTATCTTATGGGGTTTATTAATATTAGTACTTAAAGTATTGGGAATTGCATTCCTCGTTCAAGGATTTATTCTCCAATTAGCAACAGGAATACTCTATTATGGACTCCTACATTATACACTAGGGGCAATATTCGGAATTCTTGCATGGCATTTACATAGAAAAAAATGCGAAGCATGCGCAAAGTAAATGAATTTTTTTTTTCTTTACTATTTAAACAATGTAGAAACTTCTCTAAGAATTTCTTCCAACAAAAAATTAATAAACTCCTCATAACTACTAAATAATATGATTTGGGAAGCAGCAGCTTTGGGACTTTTAGGAGGAATTGCACGCGCATGTGTTGGTCTTCTAAAAGCAATGCGTAACGATGTAGAAATTGTTTGGTCATACACAACAGTAACAATCATTGCATCAGGAATTATCGGTGCAGCTGCAGGGATGGTATTTAACTCTGATGTAAAAATTTCTGTGATTGCTGGATACATTGGAACAGACCTTCTAGAAAACACCTACAAAATTATTTTCAAGAAAAAACAAATCTAGTACCACAATCCATTTAAACATAAAAAAATATTTTAAAAAAAGAGATGACAATACATCGACCCAGGACAACTATTCATAGAGAAGCAGAAGATTTAAATGACAAACTAAAAGGAACAATTCTAGAACGTCTTCTTTCACCTCTTGGATGGAGAGCATATTACCCCCTTTCTGGCATTCCAGGTCAAACAGGAGAAGCTGCAGGAACAACAATCAATGCAACGCTTGGCCAAGCCTTTGATGATGAAAGAAACCCTTTAATCTTAGACTGCTTCAAACAGTATACAAAGCTTCCTGTAAAAGAAGTCTTTCCCTATTCACCTACACATGGAGTAAAAGCTCTCAGAGAACTCTGGAAAAGAGAAATACAAAGAAAAAACCCTTCATTAGAAGGAAGAATTTCTCTCCCAGTAGCAACTGCAGGCCTTGCAAATGGTCTCACCCTTGCACGAGAATTATTTGTAAAAGAAGGTGACGAAGTTATTCTCTATAGACCTTACTGGGGAAATTATCTCCAACACTTCCAAGGAGAAAATGCGCGCACAGAAATCACAGAACTCTCTTTATACAAAGAAAAAGCTTTAGATCTAGAGAGTCTAGAGGAATCTTTACAAGGTTCTGGAAAAAAATACATCCTTTGTCTTACCTTTCCAAGCAATCCCACAGGCTATATGCCAACAAGAGACGAAGCAGAACAACTCACAACTATTCTTAAAACTGCTGCAGACAGAGATAATGCACTCTGTGTTATTACAGATGATGCCTACCACGGTTTAGTCTATGAATCAGGATTATTCACAGAATCATTTTTTGGGAAACTCGCAAATGCTCATCCAAATATTCTCGCAGTAAAAGTTGATGGTTCCACAAAAGAATGTTTTTTCTGGGGAGGGAGAGTCGGTTTCTTAACGTATGGATTTCAAGGCATGACCGAAGAGGCAGCAAAAGCACTAGAAGATAAAACAGCAGGTCGAGTACGTGGCACCATTTCTGGTGTAACAACACAATCCCAATATATGATTCTTCACGGACTACAAGATCCACACTTCCAAGAGCAAGTAGAAGATCGAAGAAATATTCTCCAAAGAAGAGCACATGCAATCAAAAGAACATTTGCAGAACATCCCCAATGGGAAGAAGAATTTGAAGCTCTGCCATTTAACTCAGGCTACTTTATGTGTACTCAACTCAAACAAGCCGACCCAGAAAAAGTAAGAAAACGGCTTAGAGAGGAATATAGTACAGGGGTCCTTTCTTTAAATGACACTATCTATGGAGGAATTCTTCGTGTAGCACTCTCTGCAGTCCCAGAAAGAAATATTCCTGAAGTATTCGAAAATATGTATAATGCTTGTAAAGCTTCTCGTTAATCCGAAAATCTTCCGGAAATGAAGAGAAAAAGCATATAAAGAACAAGAGTTTAAT
>CAYJSK010000006.1:0-7407 GCA_964372745.1 Candidatus Woesearchaeota archaeon | reverse complement strand
TCCGAAAATCTTCCGGAAATGAAGAGAAAAAGCATATAAAGAACAAGAGTTTAATATCTGGACATGGAAACGATAACAATAACAAAAAAAAAAGAAAAGACCATCTTCAATGATGTAGAAACAAGGTTAAACGCAGTTCTCGAGGATTTAAAACAGAAAAGAGTTATAAAAAGGAATTAAAGATATCGCAAGTAATCCAAAAGTGATTCCATCTCCATTAAAATTTTTTGTATAGACTTTACTTGATCCTTCTTTGAACTAAAATCTACAAAAAGTATTTTCTTTTGTTTTTCTTCAACGAGGAAGTAAAGTCTTTTATCTGAATATTTCTTTTCTCTAAACCAAGAATAACGAAGAATCTTGCCATGAGGATAAACTTCCAACTGTTTCTCAAGAGAGAGTATCCAATCTTTTTCAGAAGAATCTAAACGAAAGTAAATCTTTTGAAAAGTCTCTGTCCAGTAAATAGTATACGCCATAATCAACAACAAGAAAAATCTCTTCATAAAGCTTCACACAAAATTTTCGGAAATCCTTCGGAACACTATTTAAAGCACCGAAAATCTTCCGGAATCCCAAAACATTAATAAAGCAACCTATTCTTTTTACTCTTAATAAAGAAAAACCATGAAACCTATTATCTCAAGAATCACTGTGGAAGTGTTGGGATCTCCAAAAGATCATATAGAGAAAGCTATGCAACTGGTTATTAAGAAAATAAAAGAAGAGCCTAATCTCAAGGTATTGAAAGTAGAAGCATTTGAATGTAAACAAATGGACAATAAACTCTGGAACACCTTTGCAGACATCGAATTTGAAACAAAAGAACTCAAAAAAGTATTGGAAGTGTGCTACGACTATATGCCTTCTACTATTGAAATCCTCGAACCAGCTGGCCTAGAAATGGACACCAATGATATTGCAGATGTTTTCAATGATTTTCTCACAAAAATGCATAAATATTCTATGGTTCTCAAGAAATTACAAACAGAAAATATCTATATGATGAAAGAACTAGAAAAAATAAAAGAAAAAAAATAATTTACTTCTTCGTTTTCTTAGCAACATTCTTCTTTGTAAAGAACCAATAAGAGACTCCACCAATAAGAAGTACTCCTATCCCACCAAGGATCCATGGAAATGGGCTACTTGAATCTAATTCTGCTGCAAATCCTTTCCTACTTTTAGAAGTGGACTTTTTACTTGCATCAACATCAGCATATCCATTTTTATCATTATCAACCGAACAGACACCTTTCTTTGCACAGGCAGATCCATAAGAACATTCTATGTAATTCGGAATTATTGTAATACTACTATCACTTCCATAAGTACAAGCAGTAAAACAAGCATCATTCACTCTATCACAAGAATAACTTTTTCCACATAGAGAATCGCTGGAACAAGCAGCACTATCTGCAAGCCCATTTCCATCAGCATCTTTGCTACAGGTAGAATCACTTGCACAAGCATAGCCATCAGCACAAGCATCATTGGAGTAATCACCACCACCATCCGTTTGACTTGGAGCACAGGAAGTTCTACAACTATCTCCAGGATCAACACAAGAATACAATCCACAATCCGAATCTACACAAGAAATCTCATCATTATCTTCAGCACTAGAACAACCTGTATCATCAGGAAAATCAATATACCCATCACTATCTTCATCTTCCCCATTATCACAAGTACTCACAGCACTCACCAACCCCAAAGAAAAAACAAACAAGCCCATGAATATTATTACACTTTTTTTCATATACAATCATCCTCCTTTTAAGATAAGTATAAAGAAAGAAAACATTCCCACTTAAAAAATAAACGAGCCCAGGATATATATATTCCAGTATCTAGGTAAAAGATTCAAAAGGGTATGATGAAAGAATGAGAAAAAAGAAAAGAAAAACAATAATTATTTCTTCTTGCAACAAGCAAGCACACCAGATACAAAAATAACTGCTGCTGCTCCAATAACAAGCCACTTAGCCCAAGATCCACTCATAAAAGCAGATACCAAAATCACTCCTGCCAATACAGTGTGCACCCAATCTTTAGACCCACTACTAGGCATACATACACCACTACTTTCACTTTGTTCTACTTTCTTTTTTGCCATTGTTTCCTCCTCCATTTTTTAATAACCCTTCTAACTTTGCAACAGTCCTTCGAATGCTTGTCACAGCATCCATATTTGCAGAAATGGAATCTATCCCTTCCTGAGAAAGAAATTTCGCCATCTCTACTTTTGACCCAGCCTGTCCACAAATAGAAGTTTCTACTTTATGTTTCTTACATGTCTGCACCACTTTGTGTATTTGTCGTAATACTCCTGGATGCATTTCATCATACAGTTTTGCAACTCTTCCTGAATTTCGATCACATGCAAGCGTAAATTGTGTTAAATCATTTGTTCCTAAAGACACAAAAGATATTCCCTCCAAACAAAGTTCTTCAATCATTTGTACTGCTGCTGGTGTCTCTACCATAATCCCAAAGGATATATCCTTAACAGGAGTAATCCCAGTACACTCTTTAAATATTTTTTTAGCTTGATGCACCTGTCCGGGATCAGTGACCAAAGGCAACATCACTCCTAGGTTTGTAAAACCAGCAGTATATACTCGTTTAATTGCTTCAAATTCAGCTTTCAATAATTCTGGCTGATCAAGACTCCTTCGAATACTTCTCCAACCCATCATAGGATTATCCTCTTCAGGTTCAGTTTCTCCACCAGGAAGATTTCGAAACTCATCCGTTCGTGCATCAAGAGTTCGATACCACACAGGTTTTCCCTTGAATGCTTTACAAATAATTTTCAAATTCTCAGTAAGATGCGCAACAAACTCTTCTGTTTTCCCAGAGTGGATCATATACACAGGATGCTCTCTATTTTGCATATTGATAAACTCACTTCGTAAGAGTCCAACACCATCTGCTCCTGTTGCAGCTGCTCTTTCTGCTAACTGAGGCATATCAAGAATAACTTTTACTTGTATCTTTGTTTTGATGTCTAATCGTTCTTCTTTTTCTTTTTTTGCAATAGAAACATTTCCTTCATAGACCTTTCCTTTCTCCGCATCAACAGTAATAAACATACCTTCTTTGAGTTTCACTGTCGCAACATCTGTCCCCACAATACAAGGAATGCCTAATTCTCGTGATACAATTGCAGCATGACAATTATTGACAATAAAGGGTGTTAAACGATTGCTAAACACCAGATAATTATGAGTATCCAAAACAGTAATATTATACACATCTATTATACCTGCATCTTTCAAAAAAGAAGAACGAAGCATCCGTGTATCCGAAGAAAGAATTTTTTGAAGAGAACTCTTATCTAAATCAGAAGCCAATGGAAGAATGTGCAGAGCAATCTTCTCAGCATCTAAGAGAAGATTTTTCTCAACATAGGGTTTGATTCTTCCTTTATAATTAACTGAAGAAATAATATCCTTCAGTAATTGAGAAGCAGAGAAGAAACGAACTCCTTGAGAAATCCTTTGCGAATGTCCCTTTACTCTCTTAGTATACATAAAGATCCTATCTAATTTTTCAAGGATTTGAATAGTATGAATACTTCTATTAATAGTCACTTGAGGAACTATCCCTAAACGATAACAAGCCAAGAGTACTGGTCCAAAAAGTTTTGCTTTTCCACAAGAAATATGAATTCTATGAGTAGACTGATTATAAGAACCATCCCCATCTATAACTCCTGCAAGGAAAGAATAAAGAACATCCTCAGAGCATCGCAAGAAAAGATACTCTAAAGAAGACTGAAGATGGAGAACCTGGCTAGCAGTGACTTCGGAACCAACAGTATAAGCATAACTAAGAGAAGACCCCATAATCATTCTTCCTTCTATAACTCCTCCATAAACTTTCTTTGGATAAGACTTGACCTCTTTACCAGAAAATTCAGATACATAAGAAACAACAGTGGAAATAAACTCTTCTTTTTCAGGGATATTTTTCTGAACAAAGGTAATCTTCCCTTTTCTTTTTGTAAGAGAAACAGAACCATCTGTCAACAAAGCTCCTAGAAGGTAGGCTTTTTTTGTGTCAAAAGGTATATCCTCATGAAAAGAAGGGATTTTTTGAGCAATGAGAAGCATTTCTTCAGAATATAACATATCTCCTATACTCTTAGCCACCAACTCCCTTTGTAAATAGGTAAGCATTTTATGATCTGAAGTAAGTGTGAGAGTATTTCCTTTCATTGTACCAGTTTGACTAGACTCAATAACAATAGCAGAAGCTTGGCGTTTCATTTTTGCGATCACAGGCTTCCATTCTACTTTCAAGCTTGCTCTATTCAAGGAAGGAACAAAACAAGGTTGATCAGAAAGGTAAAGATCCTTCATGGTAAGAAAACCCCTATCAGTAAGAATAAGGGTGTCACCTGAAAAACAAGTACTCCCCCCAGCATCAGTAACAATTGCTTCTGCTCTTTCCATTGCAACAACATGGTCAGGAGTAGTCATTCGAGCAACAAGCACATCTCCCTTTTGCACTTTTTTCAAATCAGAAACATCATATACAAGAACAACTTTTCCTCTTCCAATCCCCGGCGAAGCAGGGATACCAGAAACAAGAAGCTGTGCATCTTTCACTTCCATTTCTTGAGGCAAATCTTTTCTCTCTTCAACAATATGTTTTTTTTCAACAACTTCTTCTTTCTTCACATCTTTTTTCTTTAGTGTAGTAATAGCCCTTGTCTGAGTAATATACACTTTCCCTTTTTCAATTGCAAACTCAATATCCTGTGCTTTCTTATAATGCTCTTCTAATTTCACAGCATACTCAGCTAACTTCCTAATTTCTTGCACATGCAAACTATCTTCTTCTTGCCGTGCCTGAGGAACATCCACTTTCACCGTGCTCAAAGTCTCTGGATCTCGTACATACATCCATGTTTTTTTTGCAATAACTTTTTTCTCAATAGTAAATCCTTTTTTCTTCACAGAATATTCATCAGGAGTAATCGCTCCAGAAACAACAGCTTCTCCTAAACCATACGAAGACTCAATAAGAATTTCATTTTGATCTTGACTTACTGGATTCACAGTAAACATCACCCCTGCAACTTCAGAGTTCACCATTTTTTGTATAACCACAGCAATAAACACTTTTTCATGAGGAAAATTATTTTTCACACGATAATACATTGCTCGTGCAGTATACAAAGAAGCCCAACATGCTAAGGTAGCAGCAAGTAAATTCTTTGCACCTTTAATATTCAAGTAGGTAGCCATTTCTCCCGCAAATGAAGCATCAGGCAAATCTTCTGCCGTTGCTGAACTTCTCACAGCAACATTCGCAGCATCTCTTCCTGGAAGAATCAAACCTTCCACGCCACTTCCACGAATTGCAGGATCCACATTCATATGTTCATATGCTTCAAGAATTGCTTGTCGTATTTGCAACGGCATAGGTGTGGAAAGAACCAAACCTTGAATTTCTTTTTCTGCAGCTTGTAACCTATCGTTATCTTCCACATCAAGTTCTTTAAGAATGGCAAATATTTTTGTATCAATACCTGACACATGAATAAAATGTTTAAAAGCATTGGTTGTAACAACAAATCCTCCTGGAACAGGTAAACCAAGATTATACATAATCCCTAAATTATTTCCCTTACCTCCAGCTAATGGAAGAGAATCTTTATTCAAATCAGAGAACCATGCAATATACTTTTCTATCACCATCACCTCAATAGCCATGTTAAAAGAGAGAGAGTTTATAAACCTTTTTACCTCCTCAGGAAAGAGAAGTATCACCTTCGTAAATCATAGAACTACCACAACAACGAGGGATTTAAAGAGAATTTGTAAGACTTCCCAAACATTCCGAAAATCTTCCGGTTTTTTCTAGCAAAGATTTATTAAAAGAATTTCCTTAAAAAAAATGATGAACAAACAAACACTACGCACCATAGCCATGATAAGTGTGACCCTCGGAGTAATATTCAGCATTCCTATCTATCAAAAAGGTCAATATAATCTTCTAAGAATAACAAGTATACTTATCATGGCTGGCTTAATCATCTTTGCAATCAGTCTAGGAGAAAAGAAATGAAACTACAAAAATATCTTCTTGCTACTGCAGGCATAGTAAGCACAATTTTCGGAATAAGCATAACAATACCCGCATTTCTCGAAAACAAATACACAGCAGCAATAATTGCTTCCTTTCTTATTGTTATAGGTATTATTTTTTTAGCAATGAGTTTTGGAGAGTAAAGAATGGATACACAAACTATTCAAAAGAACATCCTTGATTTAAAATACAACAAAATACTCCAATATTTCAATACAGTCATAATGACAAAGCATTCTTATAAGTGTATTTACAAAACAAATTCAATTGAACACTCGAGAAAATATATTTCCTATACTCCTCATATCCATTCTCCTAGGATAATATGTATATGTCTTATAGTCCTCTTCAAAATAGACTCAAAGGAATAGAAAAAGAAATCAAATTGCTTGCTTAAACCCTTTGCAAAACACCATGCATAGGTTCAGAAATAAAATTTTCTTGTATGAGCTGTTGAAGACAATCTTGTACAATCATTTCTCCTAAACCCATCTCAGCTGCCACATAATATACTTTCTCAGAAAACACAGACCTGCTTTCTAGAGTTAATTTTTCAATAATTCCCCGTATACTTGTTTTCGTATCCTTCGTCATAACTCAGCACCCCTTTTCATTGTATTTTTCTAATTCTTTTTCTTGAACAAAACTTTCTTTATATATCTTTAGAAAGGAAAATATACATTTCAAAATATAGGTTTAAGGGAAAATAAATCTTTATAAGCGAGATTTTTGCAAAGTGACAACCCCTAATGAAACAAAGCAAAGTATTTTTTGGGAAATCGTGAGAACGAGCTCTTTCTAAAGCTCATAATCCACTCTCTCCAGGATTTCCTATGGAATTTTACTTAAAAAAAGAATTGCGAAACTATTTAAATCTTGTAACAATGAAAGAAAAAATGGATGAAGAGCTTGCAGAATTCTCAATAAATCTCGCACAAAAATATGGTGCAAGCTACGTGGAAGCACGCGTAGAAAAAACGACCACAAATTCTATAGTCATGAAGAATGGAACAGTAGAAGCCTCCGGCTTTGATCATTTTCAGGGCATTGGTCTACGTTTTATTATAAACAATAAACTAGGCTTTCTTTCTACAAATGAACTCAACAAAAATAAAATATCCCTACTCCTAAAAAAAGCAATAAAAATAAGCAAAGCAACAAAATCTCTTGGAGAAAACACCTTCCTTTCAAAAGAAAAAACAGAAAGAGCAAACTATGAAGTAAAGCAAAAAAAGAAACTCGCAGACATAGGCATTGAAGAAAAACTTTACCTCCTTCAAGATGCAGAAAAATAAATCAAAG
>CAYJSK010000005.1:13986-20973 GCA_964372745.1 Candidatus Woesearchaeota archaeon | reverse complement strand
TACATTCCTACTTCATCTAAGAATCTTTGCACTGTCTTTACCACATGCTCAGGTTGTGTTTTCAATACTCTAGCAGTCTCAGCAAGAATGTCTCCATGATATTGTGTATGAGAAACTAATTTTTTGGGAAGATCTTTTTTCTTCTTGACAATATTTTTCCAGAGCTCAAACAATTCTATAGCCCTTCCAGGAATTTCTTCCTTTTTACACCCTAATAGCTTTTCTAATTCATGTAGAGTTAAACTTTCATCTTTCACTTCTTCTTTTGCTGCTTTTCCTGCTACAAAAACCAAACGGACTATTCCATCTTGTATTTTTGTGCTTTTAAGAATTTTAATCATTTCTGCTTCTTTGGTATTATCTAAATGTGTCCCACCACAAGCCTCTACATCTACACCAACAATATTGACTATTCTCAGTTTCTTTCCTGGGACTGCACCACCTTGATAGATGTCCATGCCAAAAGCATGTTCGGCTTCACTTCTTGAATAAAAACTTTTTTCAATAGGAATTGCTTGTTTTACGATGCGATTTGCTTCTGCTTCTATCTTCTCCACTTGTTCTTCTGTTAATGATTCATAATGAGTGAGGTCAATTCGTGCTTTGTCCACATCTTTAAACGCACCTGCTTGATTCACATGGCGACCAAGGATTCTTCGTGCCGCAGCATTAATGATATGTGTGGATGTATGATGTTGTGCCATTTGTATTCTTCGTGCTTGATCAATCAACCCTTGCACAGTAGCTCCTTCTTTGAAAGAAATATCCTTCACTCTATGGAGAATCAGAGAACCTTGCTTCCATACTTCTTCTACTTTACAGTTGTTTATGGTACCAAGATCATGCAGCTGTCCACCAGAAGTAGGGTAGAATGCAGTGCGATCTAAAACAACAACATCTTTGACAATCTTCAGAACTTGTGCAGTAAATATACACAATTTGTAATCTTCAAAATGCAATGCTAAGGTCTCAGGAATATTCTTGAGAGGAATTTCTTCACCTTTCACTGTGGCTGCTTTTTGTTCTTGCTGTTCATGTCTTTGTGCAAGCTTTGCATAGAAATCATCTGGAATCTTTACATGAGGAATCATCTCTGGACTAATGCCTTGTGAATCATAGAGGGTTAAGAGATCTTGTTCTGTGACATTTTTTAAACCTGAGATTACTTTTTGTGTTTTGACTTTTGTATTTTCCCATTTATTTTTTTCGATATCAAGGATCTTATGGATATCATCCAAGTGTTCATGCAGTTCTGGATAGAGATCTTTCAATTCTTTTGCATGCCAAGAGACCACATCTTTTATATCGAGATTCCATTGATATTTGTCGATAAACCCAAGGCTTCTTCGAATAAGCATACGCAAATTGTAACCCCCACCAACATTTGAAGGCAGGGCGCCATCATGAAGAAGGACCAAGGCTGAACGCATGTGCTCTGCAACAGAGTAGACTCCTGCACTTGGTAACATAAACTCTTTCAATGCTTTCACATCCATGTTCATATGTTTTGCAACAGTCTTCCATGCTTTATCCATATCTTCTGCTTCATCATTGTTTAACAAAGAAGCATAAGGTGTATATTTTTGCAATACTTTTTCATCATATTTGACTCCCGTTGCATTTCGTATATGTTTTAATACCAAAGGAAAGGTTGCATCATACATTGTTGGTGTTGCTTGAGAGAACCAAGCATTTCGTTCCATGCCTAAGCCCATATCTAACACTTTAATTTTCAAATCTTGCACACCAGAAGGTGTTTGTTCATACAGCATATAGACTTGGTTCCAAATTTCACAGCCTTTGGAAAACATTTCCATACAACAACCAAGGTTTCCTCCTCCAGCCCAGGCATCTTCATGAAAAGTCATGTCTTGTTTTTTCAAGCCCAAGCCTTTGATATTCCATTGGAGCATGTGACGAAAGGATTCATTCTGATTCCAGTGTTCTGGTTTGACAAACATATGTTGCCCAATCATGATAAAGCCAGTATTATGAGACATGGTTATCCCTACATTATCTGTATCTCCAAATCTAAGACAAAACTGAGGGATAATTAATGGGTTTGCAGGAGGTTCTACTTCCCCAGAAATAACATAAGGTTGAAAAGCTGCAATAGATGCATTCGTGTACTCCATGGTGGGGTTCCATCGTGCAACTGAGGGATATCGTGTGACAGGTGTATAACCAAAGCTTTGAAACATTTTTGAGAATTTTTTCCAGACATCCACATAAGAGAGTTTGTTTTGTGCAGGACTTTTTCCAATAAACGCAAAACCTTCCCCAGAACAGGATGGATCTCCACAGACAATTTTCTTTTCTACAGACCAGAAAGGTTTTTTACATTTGCTACATATAGCCCTTTGAAAACCTTCTTCTTTGAGTACTGCAGTTGCATAATATTTTTCTGGGCTTTTCCAAAAAAGAGGTTTGTACTTTTGTTTCATTTCCTTATCTGGAATCATTCTCTATCAAAAAGAAAGGAATGTTTAAATAGTTTCTTGTGAGTGTTTTTCTCAAAAAGCAAAGCTTTAAAAAAACAAGCTTATATCTACAAAAGCTATGAACATATTCATTTGGGTTATAGGAATCATTCTTGTCGTGATTATCCTTGCTGTAGTTCTCATGTACAATAGCTTAGTGAGAATAAAGAACCAAGTAGAAAACTCTTGGGCACAAATTGATGTGCAAATGAAGAGAAGATTTGATCTCATCCCAAACCTTATTGAAACTGTCAAAGGCTATGCTAAACATGAAAAAGGCGTGTTAGAAGGTGTCACCAAAGCACGCACAGCTTTTATGGATGCAAAAACTGTAGACCAAAAGGGCAAAGCAGAGAATATGCTTGAAGGAACACTAAAGTCTCTTTTCGCAGTATCAGAAAACTACCCTCAACTAAGAGCAAATGAAAACTTCCTTCAGCTTCAGGAAGAACTCTCAGGTACAGAAAGTAAAATAGCCTATGCACGCCAGCACTACAATGACTCAGTTATGGAGTACAACAACAAAATACAATCCTTCCCTACAAATACGCTCGCAAAAATGTTTTCTTTCAAGGAAAAGGAAAGCTATCCTGTGCCTGAAGAAGAAAAAAAGAATATCAAAGTACAGTTCTAGATCAGAATGGAAAAATTAAACATTCATGAGGAAGTAAGAGCAAATAAAAGAAGGACCTATGTACTCATATTTTTCTTTATACTTTTCATTGCAGGACTAGGATACCTCTTGGGAATAATTTTAGGCTCCCCAATTATAGGTCTTATTCTAGCAGTGGTTGGTGCAGGTTTTTATACAGCAATTATGTATGCAACTGGAAGTGGCCTTATTCTAAAAACGACTGGTGCAAAAGAAGTTACAAAAAAAGAATATCCTCATCTCTTCCACACAGTAGAAGGGCTTGCACTTGCTGCAGGTATTCCCACCCCTAAATGTTATGTCATTGAAGATAGTGCATTAAATGCATTTGCAACAGGAACGAAACCAGAAAATGCTGCAATTACTGTAACTACAGGTTTGTTAAAGAAACTAAACAGGCAGGAATTGGAAGGTGTGATCGCTCATGAAATGTCGCACATCAAAAACTATGATATACGAATCATGCTTATTACTGTTGTTCTTGTTGGAGTGACCATACTTCTGAGTGATTTTATCCTTCGGTCTTATCTTTGGGGAGGCCATGGAAATAAGGATAGGGACATCAATCAAGTGACTATCGTTCTGATCGTTGCTGCTTTTCTTCTTGCAATTTTTGCACCTATTATTGCAGAACTTGTCAAGTTAGCAGTGAGTAGAAGAAGAGAATATCTCGCAGATGCAAACGGTGCGGTATTATGTAGAAACCCAGCAGCACTTGCAGATGCACTGGAAAAAATCAAAGAAGATCCTGACCCTTTAGTGGACAAGGCAAACAAGGCAACTGCACATTTGTTTATTTCCACGCCTTTTCGAAAAACAAAAGGTATGGTAACGAACTTATTTTCTACACATCCCCCTATTGATGAGAGAATACGTAGATTACGAGTGATGTAATGTTTTGAGATACATTTATTAAAAGAAATGTTCTTGGAGGTGTTATGAAAAAGAGTTTTATTTTCATCCTTCTTATTCTTTTGACTGCATGTAGTACTCAAACATTTGATACTTGTGATGCCAATGAAGATGGAAAAGTAGATACAGTTGAAAAAAATCACTGTGTACAAGGTGATGATGAAAGTGATGAAGAAGATATTGCCGAAGAAAAAATAGAATATTATCCTACAAGTGGAAAAACATACCCTCTTTACTTTTCTGTGATGATACATATGGAAGAGGATTTTAAAGATGATACGAATGCAGACCTTTTTGCGTTGCATGAAAAAGAATTGTATTGGGGTATGGATCTTTTTGAGGAGTATGATGCGAAAATGACCATTGAAAGTGCACAACCTTTTGCTATTGCAATCATTCAATCTGATTCTCCTCTTTTCAATGATGCTTTAGAAAGAGGTCATGGTGTAGGGACACATTGTGGAAAAGAAGTAAAAGGAAATACTGTTGCTCAGCTTGCTACAGCATATGAAACAAATAAAGACCTTGTGGATCAGATTGTTGGGAAAAATAATAATAGAGGATGTTCTGGGGGTTGGGGAAGCACTGATTATGTGCGTGCTGCAACTGAAGCGGGTTTTGGCTATCTTGATGGTGTGGTGTATCTAGCCTACTTGTCTATGGACCAAAGTCTTCGACCTGATCAGGTTTCTGATGAGGATATTCGAGATATTTATTATCATGATCCAGTGCTTCCAGAAATGTCAGAACATATTTATCCGAGGTTTTTAGAAAATGCAGAAGATTTTGTGGAAGATGCAGATGGAGAGCTTGTTTTATTGAATGGAGAATTAGGAGAAATTGCAAGTTTGGATGAAGGAAGAAAAAACTGTTCTCCTGATTGTGCATTGAGTGAAGAAGATTTTCAAGTGATTTATGATGCCATTGAAGAAGCAAGCTCTATTCGTGATCCTCAGCGTGTTGCACACCTTTATGTACATATTCCTGTAAAAAATTATGATGAAGATAATGAAGAACTGCTTCGATCTTTTTTATCACATATGCAAGAACTTCAAGAGGAAGGAAAGATTGTCTGGGCGACACAGGGAGAAGTCTATGATGCGAAGCTTTCTGAAAGAGAGTAAAACTATTTTACTTGTAAGGGAATAGTTACAGACAATAATGTAAATATATTCTAAGTAAAAAATAAGAAAAAAAATTAAAGACTTTGCATTTTTCTTTGCAAGTCATCCAGTTGTCGATCAAGTGTAGGTCTTCTTTCTTCTTCTTGCACTTTCTTGCCTTTGATGACTTTCTCGAGTTTTTTCACTACAGGAGTCATGATACTTTGATTCTTTACTTTTCTCACATGTCTCATGTCATCTTCATCTAAAGGAAGTTCTCGTACACGTACTTCTCTGAGCATTTTATTAATATTTGAAAGAATTCTACGAAACTCTGCATAGTCTTGATCTTTTTCATTGCGAATACGAATAAGGTTTTCGTAGCGCTTCATTAATTGTACAGTATCTATAGTTACTTGTAAGACATCTCTTCTTTTATCTAGAGGAGTCTCTAAGCGTACATGCACAGATTCTTCAGGTCTCTTTTTCATTTTTATTCAAATAATTTCCGATCTATCTCCAGTAATTGACTTCTAATCTTTTCAAGGTCACTTTGCCATGCAGCAAGTTCTCTATCTTCTTCTTCTCGTAATTGTCCTAGTTTTCCAAGAACAACATCTGCATCATTTAAACGAGCTTTTAGTTTTTTCAAAGTTTCCACGACATCACGGTATCTTTCAACTTTGACAAAGAGTGGTTTTTCTGCACCAGCAGCGATAGTATCCATAGAAGGATTTAATGTTGGCATAGAAACCGCACTTCTAATTCTTTCTGCGTCCCCACCAAAACTCCCTTGTGGCTCAAAACTTGGCACAGACTTAGGTAGTTCTGGAAATTGTAATGGTGGTAAATCAGCACTTTCCTCTTTTTTTTTGAATCCGAATAAACCCATGGTATGATACACCTCCAAACGATCATAACTTTAAAAACTCCTAAAGAAAGCGCATTTAAAAAGCTTTCTTACAACTCTGGAAAAGTTACAGACCATTTTTCTCTCTCTGAGAGCTTTCTTTACATATACTCTTTTCATACCAAAAGACTTATATAGGTCTAAATCAAGAGAGCATCTACTTCTATGAAAATAACTCTCAAAGATTTGGAAGATCTCGTCATTACTTTAGTTGGAGAAGATGTTCTTCCTCTCATACGTATTCTTTGGGCAAAAAATAATATCTCAGAGTTTAAACTTGCAGAAATGCTGAACATCACTGTGAATCAAGTGAGAAATATGCTCTATCGTTTGAATGAACAAAACCTAGTGGATTTTATTCGAAAAAAGGATAAGAAGAAAGGCTGGTATATTTATTATTGGAGCTTAAATAAAAAAAGTGTTGAGGGTTCTTTGCTGAAGGTCAAAAATAAACAACTGGAAGATTTGAAAGCACGTTTAGGACGAGAACAAGAAGGAATGTTTTATGTCTGCCCAATGGGATGTATGCGATTGCAAATGGAACAGGCTATGGAGTTTGAATTCCGATGTCAAGAATGTGGGACACTTATGAAAGAACAGGATAACCAGAAAACTGTTTCTAATATTCGAAAAATGATCGGGGAGTTGGAACAAGCATTAAAAACACAAGAAGAAGAAAAAACAAAAAAAACTTCAGAGAAAAAAGCAAGAGATAAGAAAATTGCTGAGAAAATAGAAGCCAAGAAAATGGCGGTAAAGCAAAAAGTAGTTGTGAAGAAAACTGTTCCCGCTAAGCCTGTTGTGACAAAGAAGATTCTTCCTAAAGAAATAGTGAAGAAGAAAGCTGTTAAAAAAGTTGTTCCGAGGAAAATGGTGAAGAAGAAAATTTAATTCTTTCAAGAAGACTTTTTCAATTGTTCTTCAAATAAT
>CAYJSK010000005.1:0-13886 GCA_964372745.1 Candidatus Woesearchaeota archaeon | reverse complement strand
GGTCTAGAAGATCTGCATCGAACCATGGCCTTCTTAAAGAAAAAGCCTTTAGATATTCTAAGAGTCCATTCATTTTCCTAAAGAAACTTTTAAGTAAATCTATTTAAAGCTAATGCTTTTTTGTTGCAAAGCTGGGTAAGGCTCTCTGTGAATGCAGCCATCGAACATATTCTCTAAAACAAGCCAATAATTCCATTCAAGACTGCCCAGCCATCTAAAGGAGGAATAGGTATAAGATTAAACCAAAAAAGGAAAAAATTTAGTTTTTTTGAGACACCCCATGCAAACATTTCTTTATGAGATATTCTTTTTTTGTATTTTAAGACAAGAGCAGAGATGCCCCATAACAGTATATTTACTCCTGGACCAGCAAAGGCAATAAGAGTTGTTTGCAGAGCTGTTGCCCCAGCAGGAATTGATACATAAGCAGGAGCCAAGAATAAAAAGGGTGAGCCTATAACTTTCAAAGCTATTCCTAGTACTAAACCCATCCAGAACACATGAAAACTTGCCGCTAAACCAAAGGCAATGGCAACAAACTTATGGCCAAACTCATGCAAAACGACTGCAGGTGTTGCAATCATTGCTGCAAAGAGAAGGTGCTCCCAAGAAAATTTTTTCAGAGAAAAAGGGTCTTCTTTATGACGAGGGATATAACCAGAAAAGATATACCCTAAAGCAAAAGTAATAATAATGAGTTGGATAATTTCTGCGGGACTTAAGAAAGCCATATCCTACTAAGGCCTGAAAAGTTTAAATACTTATGTGTTTCTTTGTATAAAATGCTTTTCCTTATCCCCTTGATTGCATTTCTAGGATTACTTGGAGGATTTTGTCTGCACAGATATATTCCTGAAGAAGAAGAGCAGATGAAGCCTTATCTCTTTTGTTTTGAGAAGATTGTTTTAACCTTACTTATTATTGTCCTTTTTTATGAAAGCTTTAGCTTCTCTTTACCCATGATGCTCTTTCTTTCTGGAGGCATTGTTGCAGGTTTTCTTTTTACAGAAACGTATGTGTATTTTGGATTTGCTCTTCTCAGTGCGAGCTTTCTTCCTGCAGTTTTGGTTTTTCTTTATGGTTTGACACAGTATAAAAATATTCTTTTTAGATTTATTTTCTTTCTGCCCTTTCTCTTCTTGCTTCTTTCTATTGAAGTAGAACTCTTACAGATGTTTGCGTCTGGTGCTTTGGTGGTTTTGTTGTTTCGCAAACAATAAGCTTTTAAAGTTTCAAAAATCTTCTTTTCTACACGCCGCGATGGCACAACCTGGTACTGCGCAGATTATACAAAATATAAGCGTAAGATTGCTATCAGCACATGTTTGATATTGCTCAGCAAAAAGATGAGAACATGTTCCTGTGCGAAGATCCTGTTTCCGAAAGGATTTCTGGGTTCAAATCCCAGTCGCGGCGTTTTTCTTTTTTTGTATTTTTTTAGAGGATCTATTATAACAAAAGAATTCTAATCTCGCATAAGAATATACACTTACAAGTGGGAAAATATCTCAAAAAAATAACATCAACTTAATGAGCCCAGAATATCCCCTTGTATTTCTGTTCTTACTCTTGCAATGATATCAATAACATCTGTTATATGGGCTTCTTTTTGTTCCTTTGTATTAGCGCCTCTTTTTGCTTCCCATAGTTTTGTTATTGCTTGCTCTAATTCTCTCTCTAGGTCATCTATCTTTCTATGAAGACTATTAATTTTTTCATCTGCATCTATGAGATTTGTTTTTGCTTGATCAAGGTGTACTTTTGCACTATGAGCATCATTTTGATCAATATGTTCTATCTGGGCTTGCGCTTGCTCGATAATTCCTCTTGCTTCATCAAGGAGGATCACTAAAGATTTATTATACACCATCTTATTTTTCATCTAGACTTCAGTATTTATTAATGTTTTGAATCCGAATACCTCAGCTTGGATTGGGATAGCTTTTGACCAAGAATGAGTTTACATAGTTATGTTTTCTTAACTCGACATGTAAAAAAGAAAGAAAAAAATTATTTATTCACAATGTGGGCACATAGGCTTCACTAATTTCAGAAGACCACACGCAACAAGTAATCCCCCAATAAGAAGTCCCCAATCAACTCTAATCCAAAGACTGTTCATAAGAATAAGACCACCAACAAAGATTAATGTTCCTGCGTGACATTTTCCACACATACCATGATGGCACATACCACCTTTCATTTCTTTTTCTTTTGCCATAAATAAAACCACCTCTGGTCTTCTGAAGTAGAGATACTATATATAGTTTTCGATCATTTATGTTGGAAAAGTAAGTTTTAAAAAGGATTACTTAATTTGTAAAGTATCGTTTACTGAGTCCGGTACTTGTTTACGAAGGAGTTTGAATGAATACAGTCAAAAATGGAGATAGTGTCAAAGTGCACTACACAGGAAGCCTTGATGATGGCACAGTGTTTGATAGTTCCGAAGGACGTGAACCTTTAGCATTTACTGTTGGTTCTGGACAGATTATCAAGGGCTTTAATGATGGTGTTATAGGTATGAAAGAAGGCGAAGAAAAGAGCATTCACATCCCTGCAGCAGAAGCATATGGAGAAAAAAATCCACAGTTGATGAGAAAAGTTGCGAAAAATCTTTTGCCTGCAGATAGAGAGCCACAAGTGGGTATGGTTCTGGGACTAGTGCGAGCGGATGGAATGCAAACAGAAGCGCGTATTGTTGAAGTGCATGCAGAAGAAATTTTGATTGATCTGAATCATCCTCTTGCAGGAAAAGATCTCACTTTTATGGTGAAAATAGTTTCTATTGAAGAAGGAAAGGAGTAATTTTTCTTTTTTACAATACTTTAAATATATCTGTTCTCATAGTATTCTTATGAAGAAGAATAAAGAACTTTTGTTTTGTGGAAAACTCTTTTTCTTGAGTTATATTTTTAATTTTCTTTGGGAAAGCATTCATGCCTATCTCTTTTATGCTGGACATCAAGTCTATACTGCTGGATTCTATTTTCGTATGGTAGCCTATGCTGCAACGATGGATGCATTACTCATCATTCTTTTGTATTTTATTGTTGCTTTGCTTTTGAGAAACATATTTTGGGATAAGAAAGAAGGGTATCTTTTATTTTTTCTTTTTGGTCTTGTTGTTGCTGCTGTTATTGAATATCATGCAGTGTTTCTTGCTGGGAAATGGAGTTATAATGCGTATATGCCGACCATTTTTGGTATTGGACTTTCTCCTCTGATACAATTAAGTCTAACTGGACTGCTGAGTCTGCTTATTCTGAAGAAAGAATCTCTTCTTGGATAATGTGTCCATCTGTATTTAGTATATAGGGAGGATTTGTTTGTTCAAGAATATCTTTTTGAACGAGAAAGTCTAAAGCTCTCACATAAGGAAGTATGGCCTTTGCAGAGCGTATTCCTGTTTCTAACCTGGTGATTTCTTTTCCATTGTAGATAATGAGCGTTGGATATCCAACAAGAGCTAAGAAATCATGGAAAGGAAGAAAATATGAGAAAACTAGAAGCAATTATTAAAAAAAGTGCTGCCTCATGAAAAGAGAAGATTTTTAAGAAATACTTGTGTAGAAGAAATGATGTTTGAAAACCATATTGCACGGGAGATTGTTGTTGTTCTTGATTTTGATGGTTGTATTGCTATTGGTGAGCATGTGAAAATAAAGTATGCTCGAATGTATCACAAAATAGATATTGGACCAAAGACGTGTATGTCGGAAACCTATCCTCTGGGTTCTGTCATGTATAAACAACTTATGAAAAAAGTAATGGTTGAAAACACAGATGAATATACTCTTGATCCCCATTGTAAAGAAGTTTTGAATGCACTTGTACAAGAACATTTCGTGTTTATCATTGTAAGCTCAAGAGATGAAAAGGCATTAGAAAGTTGTAGAACATTTGTGAAGAAACAACAACTGCCCATTCGTGCATGCTATGGTACTGATGATAAAAGTAAAGATAACATCTGTAGAAAAGTGAAGGCACGAGCACTGTTTGATGATGGCTTGAAGAAACTTTTAGAACTCCAAGATTCTCCTCTGCAACTTTATTTTTTAGAAAGAGAATGGAATACACATGAAAAAGTGAGTAAAGAAGTTCAGAAAAGAATTATTCCTCTTTCTGACTGGAGAGCATTTGGCCTAGAGATGAGAAAAATGAAACAGCAGCATGAAGCAATCTGTTTTTACAAACAGTGGATAAATAGTGATACACACATTTCTGATATTCATGAGGTTATACAAAAAGACCCTCTTTTTGCTACGCAATGTTTACGAGAATATAGCAGGGAGTAATTATTTTTTTGAGACAAAAGTATTTCCTTTGATATAAAAACGAAAGAGTTTGTTTTTTGCAAGGCTTATTCCTATTCTTGGTCTTTTGACAATAGAAAATGTTTCTTTTGTTCCTTCTTCAAGATAGAGAGGTTTTTGTTGAAGAGCAATACTATTCTGTTCTTTGTTTATTCCCATGGCCTGTACAAGTTTTGCTGGGCCATTACACAGTTGTGAAAGCTCTTGTTGTTTTCTTCGTTGTTTCATGAGCTCCAGACCATCAATAGGTTGGAGAGCACGAATAAGTACGGCCTCCCCAATCCCTTGTTTTCCTGTGACCACATTAAAACAATAGTGCATGCCATAGGTGAAATAGACATAGGAAGTTCCTGCTTTTCCAAACATAGGAGCATTTCGGGGAGTTTTTCCTCTGTATGAGTGTGCTGCAGGATCATTGAAAAGGTAGGCTTCAGTTTCTACAATCTTTCCTACAGTTTTTCCTTGAGGAGATTCATGGATAAGGTACATTCCGAGAAGAGATTGTGCTATACAAATAGTATCCTTCTCAAAAAAATCTTTATGCATGAGATCGTAAAGCACTAGAACTAGTAAAAGGTTTTGTTTTATCTAAGTATCTTTCTGGGATGTCTTTTTCTCTTGAATCTTTCTCGCGTATACCATTTTGGTATAAATAATCTACTATTCCTCTTTGTAAATAGATTTGAAGTTTATCTTGAGGCATATCAAGCCAAGAATGTACGCATACCACAAGGTCTTGAAGATTTTTTTTCCGAGGAAGTTCAATAATTGTTTGCGTATGTGTTGGAGAAAGATTGAGACTTGCATAACGCGTGTGTGTTGGATACCTTGTAATAGAAGTTAAGTCTGGCTCCATGTTCCTTAATTTTTTTCCTAGTCTTACACCAATATCTTTCTCAAGTTCAGGTGCATCTAATGGGACAATGCCATATAATCTCAATGCTCCAATGATTTGTAGGTCAGCATTAACTCTATCACCCTCAGCTAAATATACTATTTGTACGCCAGGATCTTTTCTTTGGAAATATAAAGTCATAGATATTTATTTTTTTGTTCTTATTTAAAGTAAGCCTTGAAAAATTTTTTAACCACTTTGTTGAAAATGGATGTAACAAGGTTCTTAAAGGTGGAGTTTTCCAAGAAAGTCTATGGCAACACCTCTCTGTCAATACTTTGGAACCTGTGGAGGTTGTACTGCACAGCATATCGACTATACTTTGCAAATAGAGAACAAGAGAAAACAGTTGCAGAGTATGATGAAGACAGAAGCTGTGCAAGTATTTTTTGACAAAGAGTATGGGTATAGGAATCGTATGGATTTTATTTTTCATACAAAAGGTTTAGGCCTACGAAAGAAAGGGCAATTGGATAGTATTATCCCTATACAACATTGCGTTATTGCTGAAAAAAAGATTAACCAAATTGTACAAGAAATTGAACAAGCATTCAATGATTGTGATGCATTTGATGTGAGAAAACACTCAGGAACTTTTCGCTATGCAGTGATTCGTTCAAGCCCTATAGATTCTTCTCTTTCCTTTGTTTTGAATAGTAATTCTCCCAGGCTTCAAGAAGCAATAGAAAAAGCAAAAGCATTTGCAGAACATTGTTCGGCACAAAATATTCTTATAAGCTATGTCCCAGCACAAAGTGATGTGAGTACTTCTTCAGATTATTTTGTGATAAAAGGAAAAGATTTTCTTCAGACTACTTTTATGGATAAAATATTTTCTTACCCTATACAGGGATTTTTTCAGAATAACCATCACATGGCAGAAAAAATGCAGAACTATGTGTCCCAGTTGCTCAAACAATATGAAACGAAGAATGCACTGCTTCTTGATCTTTATGGAGGTGTTGGGACTTTTGGGATTGTCAATGCTGGATATTTTAAAGAAGTCCTGGTTATTGAAAGTGTGAAAGAATCTATAGACTTTGCACAAAAAAATATTGAACAAAATAACTATACGCATGTGAAAGGAATGGTTCTTGATGCAAAACAGATCTCACGCGTTTCTTGTAAAAAACCCTTCTTTGTTATTACAGATCCTCCTCGATCGGGTATGGATCAAAAAACGATTCGCTATCTCAATCAAGAAAAACCGGCATGTATCATTTATATTTCCTGCAATCCACAACAAATGCAAAAGGATGTTCTCAAGTTTAGAAACTATTCTGTTAAAAGTGTTGCACTCTTTGATTTATTCCCTCAAACTCCGCACAGTGAAGCGATTGTTGAACTTGTGCTTAAGGATACAGAAGATCTAAAGTAATGCTCACTATTACTTAAATAAGGACGTAAATCTTACTCTTTTGCCCATATCTAGCGTAAAGATTGTAAGCAAAGAATGCTCTTTCATTTTTGCGATACACAACTTTTAAAAGGCGTTCTTCTCTCAAAGGAATATGATTCTGATTGATGGAAAAGAAGGTGGAGGACAAATTCTTCGAACAGCTTTAGGACTTTCTGCGCTTACAGGAAAAGCATGTACTATTGAACATATTCGTTCAGGAAGACCAAACCCAGGGCTACAAGAACAACATCTTCAAGGTTTGCTTGCAATACAAAAGTTATGTAATGCAGAACTTAAAGGTGCTGAGAAAGGCTCGACAAAGGTTGTTTTTTCTCCAAATAAACTCAAAAAAGGAGAACTGACTGTTCCTATTAACACAGCAGGTTCTGTAGGATTGATACTTCAGGTACTTCTCATTCCTGCATTGGAAACAAAAATAGATCTGCGTATTCATGGTGGTGCTACATATGGAAAATTTGCTCCACCCATACATCATTTTGAATATGTTCTTTTTCCACTCTTGAAAAAAATGGGATGGACTATTGATCTTAGTATCATTAAACAAGGATTCTTTCCCAAAGGTGGAGCTGAAGTGGAATTTTTCTCTTCTGGGACACAACTAAAAGCATTACATATTCCTGAGAAAGGTAAAGCAGTATCACTTAGAATTACATCTCTTGCTTCAAAGGATTTGGAAAAGGCAGAGGTTGCAGAACGACAAGCAAAAGAAGCAAAGAAAATCTTAGCTAAAACATTTCCAGATGTCACCATGCAGGTTAATACAGAATATGTGGATAGTCTTTGTACAGGCTCAGGGCTACAGGTTACTTTAGAGACTGAACATAGCTTTTTTGGGGCAGATGCACTAGGAGAAAAAGGGAAGAGTGCAGAAAAAGTTGCAGAAGAAGCAGTTGCATCGCTCATACATTCCTATGAACATGGCACAGTAGATGTGTATACTGCAGATATGCTGCTCCCTTTTCTTGCTCTAGCTTCCGGTTCGTATAAGGCTCCTGAAATAAGCGAGCATGTCAAAACAAATATCAAAGTTATTGAGAAATTTCTTGATGTAGAGTTTAGGATTAAAGATAGAGTCATTTCAAAAGAGATATAAACTCTAAAAAACCAGATCTTCTTATGCACATTCAAAGATTAAAGGAAAGTTTTCTCTATTTGAAGAAAAATCCTCTTTTGTATCTTCCAGATCTTGTTATGACTGCAGTTACTTCTGTGCTCCTCTATTTTATTTATATTTATACTGGGGCCGCAGATTTTCTTAGCCTTCTTCAAAGTGCAGAGAATGTATCTCTAGATCTTTTTACTTCTTATCTGAGTGAAAACTTGAAAGAACTTATTCTTTCTGCATTTGCTTTCTTTTTTGTGTCCTTTATTTTTGGTGTAGGAGTAATTCTTGTCAAATTTACCATGATCCGGGAGATGCTTTCTGGAAAAAAGATTTCTCTTCAACATGTTTGGAAAGAAAAGGAAGGGTTTTTTTGGTCTATAGTCTTGTTACGAATACTTGTCTATGTTTTGAGTCTCTTTGCAATTGCACTTGTTGCTCTTGTAGGACTTGCTTTGTATTTCTTACTCTTTTCACTGAATGAAAGCCTTGCGATGGGATTTGCTCTTAGTGCTGCTCTTGTTCTGGGGATAGTTCTTTTAGTAGGAATAAAACTTGCTATCCTCTTCCGTTACCCTATTATGTTCCTCAAACAAATAAAAAAACCACTTCCTGCTTTGAAAGAATCTTATTTACTTTTAAAAAAATCACCTAAGTTTGTTATTCATACATGGGTTGTGGTTATACTTCTTACGCTTATCTTTTGGTCAATGAGTTATACATTAGATACTTTTATTACAGCAGGGATTTCTTTTCTTTCTGCTACAACAGTTGCTCTTACTCTCAGCTTCCTCTGGAGTTTTGTCAGTATGCTTTTAAGTATTACTATTGACCTTTGGACAACGATCTATGTTTTTCTACAATATAAGAGAAGTGACATTAAATAGTATATTTTTGGAAGTCTTTTCCTATAGATACATTAGAGAATGTTTTCTTTGCTTCTTTAGAAAATAAGGATAGATCTTTATATCTCTGTGAGAAATGAATGAGAACAAGTTTCTTTGCCTTTGCTTTCTTTGCAATTGTTGCAGCTTGCGTAGCTGTCATATGTTTCCGAATTTCTGCTTCTTCTTTCATTTCTTCTAAATACGTTGATTCACACAAAAAAAGATCTGCATTCTTTGCAAGTTCTATTGCTGCATCACAAAAAACAGTATCTGTAACAAGACTTATAATTTTTCCTGGAACTAGTGTTGTGAAATCCTTTGCCTTGATTTTTTTTCCTTCATAGAGCATATCTTCACCCATTTGCAATTTTTTAATATGTGGGCCTTCTTTTACCCCTACTTTTTTTAATGCCCTCATATTTATTTTTCTCTTTTCTTTTTCTACAAAACGATAGCCTACACAGATAGTACTATGCTTTAGTTGTTTTGCTTCAAGATAAAAATCTTCACTCTCAAAGAAAATGCCAGAATCTACTTCTATGACTTTGTACCTTATGATTTCTCTTCTCACAAAAAAACTCATGACCTTGTCTACATTTTCTTTTGTTCCTTTCGGGACATAGATCTCTAGAGTCTTTGCATAGCCTTGTGAACCTAGAGTCATAAATAAACCAGGAAGGCCAAGAATATGATCCCCATGCCAATGTGTAATGAGAATTTTTGTAATCTTCATTGCAGAGATTTGTGCTTTCCTAAATTGCCTTTGTGTGCCTTCACCACAGTCTATAAGAATATTTTCTTCTTTATACTTCAATAAAGCTGCAGAATGATTTCTCTCTTCTGTAGGGACCATCGAACTTGTTCCTAAAAGTGTTATTTCCATATCTATTTTAAAAGAAAAGCTTTTTAAATACTTTGCCTTTCAAAACCACTATGGAAAAAAAGGCGAAGGAAAGCGCCACCCCAGAACCAGAAGCACAGGAAAAGATTCTTGCTGAATATCTGGATGGAAAGGTCATTGCAGAGGCTTCAGATGCAAGTAGAGACTTCTATGAGAAAAGCCGTTATGGTGAACCTTTACAAAAAAATTATCAATATTCTTTGGTTGAAACACTTTACCTTGTTGAACGAAATAAAATGCAAGTGAGAGATGGGAAGAAAGAACTTAGTTTTGATAAATTACGAAAAATTGCAGTTAAAATGGAAGCAAACTTCTTTGTTCGCTATGCTGCATTCAAGGATATGCGTAATAGAGGATATATTGTGAAGACTGCACTGAAATTTGGCGCTGATTTTCGTGTGTATGACAGAGGTGTGAAACCTGGTGATGATCATGCAAAGTGGATTATGTATCCTGTTGCAGAAACGAGTATGTTGACATGGTTTGAATTTTCTGCGAAAAATAGAGTTGCACATTCTACAAGAAAAAGATTACTTATTGCTGTTGTTGATGAAGAAAGTGATTGTACGTATTATGAAGTGAGTTGGAGAAGACCATAATTACTTTTTCAATACAGGATCACATAAAACTTTTTAAATCCCCCATTCCTCAAAAGCTCTTATGAGCAATCGTATTCTAGAGCTAAAAGAAAGAGTTTTTGACTATGTGAATATGCATGGCCCTGTTCTTCCTTCTGTGATCTCTAAAGAGTTTCGTTCTACGAATATTTTTATCTCTGCTCTCCTCTCTGAACTTATTACAAATAAAAGGATAAAATTAACCCGAGCTAAGATTGGTGGATCTCCTTTGTATTATTGTAAAAGCCAAGAAGGGAAGATTGTTGAACTGCTTCGTGGAAACCTTGGACAAAAACAACGAGAAGCATTAGATATGCTCATGGAAAAAATGGTTTTACGAGATAGAGATTGTTTGCCTTTTGAAAGAGTTGCCTTGCGTGAATTAGAAGATTTTGCTATTCCTGTAAAATTAGTTATTAGTGATGTGGAAGAAATATTTTGGAAATGGTATCTCCTTCCAGACCAAGATGCAAAAGAGCTCATACAAAAAGCTTTAGAAAGAATTTACCCCCAACCAAAAAAAGAAGAAGAGAAAGTAATGGCTAAAGAAGATGAGAGGAAAATAACTCCTAAAGAAGAAGTATTAGAAGTACAGGAAGCTGAAGTTATTCCTGAAAAAGAAGAGAAGAAGAAAAAGAAAAAATTCTTGCAAGAAGTACTTGTTGATAAAGGAAAGAAAGAAAAAGTTGATGGAGACTTTGAAAATACAGTCATACAATACTTGAAGAAAAAAGAGATTAGAATTTTAGATAAAACTGCTATTGCAAAAAATAAAGAGATGAATTTTACTGTACAGATTCCTACTCCCGTTGGAGAACTGTGTTATTTTGTCAAAGCACGAAATAAAAAAAGTTTGAGTGAAGGGGATTTACTCTTGGCTTTTACGGAAGGGCAGAATTTAAAACTGCCTACTTTATATCTTTCCTCTGGAGATATAACGAAGAAAGCAAAGGAATACATGAATAAAAATCTTAAAGGGATGAATTTCATACGAGTAAAGTAAAGCTATTTAAAGAAGACACTTCTCTATAGAAGTATGCTCTTGAAAAAAATGTTTTTTATTTTTGTTTTAAGCTTTATTCTTCTCTCTGCATGTAGTACGCAAGAGAATACTCCCGTAAAGCGGTCACTTATAGAAGAGGCAGAAGAAAATGCCCCTCTAGAAGAAATAGAAACATTAAATACTCCAACTATTCGTTATGTTGGAACACAGAGTTTGGCTGTAGGAACGCACAGACCTGAAATTTTTGTCCATGATGATACTCTCTATCTCCTTGTTGTAGAAAAAGAAGGTGATATAGGACATAAAGGATACATCTATGATGCTTCTGACCCTTCTCGCATTGATTTTGGAAATCCTAAGAGTGAGTTTGTTGTAAGTAGGATTACTGAAGAGTATGGGTCACCTACAGATCATCGCGCAGCTATTGTTGGTGATGAAATTTGGGTTGTTTATCAAAATATCCTCCTTGCGGAAGAATATCAAAATACTCTTCTTACTGGAGCAATGGAACAATATTCTGAAAGTCAATCTTTGCTCTTTGCACGATTCTCTCTTGAAGGGGAAGAAACTTCTCGAACAAAGATTCTTACAAGCACAGACTTTGAGGAAGATACCTTTCCAGATATGTCTACTATTCCTTATGAGGAGAATATTTTAGTAAATACTGGTGCTACTGGGAAAACAAAAATACGAGAAGTGAATAGTGATGGAGATATTCTTCAAAGTTATGAATATTCTGTTTCTCAAGAAATCCCTTCTCATTTTGGGAATAGTTTGTTTCTCAAAAAAGATGGCTCTTTGCTTGTCTTTGGAAGTACAAGGTCTTTAAGTGGGGAAGAAAGTTTAGCTGTTGCAATATTGAACGCAAATTTTGAAGCAAAGGACATTGTTTCTCTTGCTTCAGGTGAAAGACAAGAAACGTTTCCTACAGGAGTGTTCTATTATAATGGGTATTACTATGTGGGTTATAGTACTCGTGATTCTGCTACACCAAATGCTTTGGAAGAAAACCCATATATGCCTGCTTTGAAAATTCTCAACGAAAATTTGGATGTTGTGTATGACACGCGACTCTCTGAAGAAGCAGGTCAGGGGCATGTTCACACTACTATGGTAATTATAGATGGTCATTTGTTTATTGCATGGAGTAAGAAGAACACATCAGGAACAGTAAGTATGCCTCAAGTTATGATAGAAGAGTATATCATCGAAGAGTAAAAAAAGGAAACACTTTTTTGTTTTTCTTTTCATTAGCGCATAGGTACATCACCCTAGATCTTTTTGGATTTAGTTCCTATATAAGTACAAAGAAGGTATGTTCCAGAGCATAAATCTAGAGCATAAGGCTCTTAAAGAGAAAGAAAATTCTTCCGAGAATGAGTAAAATTGCATTCGACCTGGATGACACTTTAGGAAATCATACACAGCAATTTATAGCCTTTCATCATAGAGTCTACAGAAAAAAGTTTCGTTTTGAAGCATTTACATCCTATGGCCTCGATAGAGTTCTTCGTGTTACACCAGATGAAGCATATGGACGCTTAAGTAGGTTTTATGAAAGCCCTGAATTTGATGCAATCTCTCCCCTTCCAGAAACTCAAGAATATGTACAGAAAATGGCTGAAGATGGAGAAGAACTGTTTGTGCTCACTGGAAGGCCTAAGGCTTTACGAGAAAAAACAAAGGCATGGGTACGAAAACATTTCCCCCAAATTGGCCTTAAACAAATTCTTATTGCTGGAGAACTTCTCCCAGGGCCAGAGCAAGCAAAGGGCCCTATCTGCTATAGAAGAGGAATTGATTTTATTGTAGAAGATTCTTTGGAGCAAGCAATCAGTTGTTCTGCCCATACGGGTGTTGCGCTCTTTAATAGACCTTGGAATAAAAATAGCCCTATCACACTTCCCAAGGGTGTTATAAGTAGAGTTGATTCTTGGGGAGAAGTCTATACACTTTCCAAAAGATATTAAGAACTTTCTGCTTTATTGGTTTTATAAAATAAATAAATTAATTCTTGATATAATACCTCATAAAAATGTTCTCTTTGAATGGATGTTGCAATACCAAATTGATTAGGTTCATAAATATAAATAGTGTTTTCTTGACAAAAGGCACCTTCATCTGTTTCTCCACCGCGTAAAGACTGAAACTTTTTCTTATCACGGACGAGAATGACTTGCACTTGTTCTGGTTCTATAGAAAAAAGTTCGCTGACTTTGGCATAAAAATAAGGGAGCCTTGTATCTAAAACAGTTATCTCTTTGTCTTTACAACCATTTTCCAAAATTGTTATATGCATGTTCATTAACTTGCCTCTTCAAGAAAACTCTCCGCGACACTTGGATATGCGCGGTCTTTTGTGCTTAAATACTCATGGGCAATTTGATTGGTAAAAAGATATGTTGCAGCACGTACGGTCTTCTTTTGTTTAACTCCCATTGACTTTCCCAGCCTTAGCTTGTTATTAAACACCCAGGTAAAGAGGCTTTAAACCATATAGTTTAAAAATAAAAACATTTAAATACAGGAAAATATACTTAGGGATATGATTATTCGAGCATTACTCCCCAAACTTGCACCAAAAACTGTGAAGGAGAAAATCATTGTTCTTCTTGCTTCCGAGTTCCCCCTTACTGTAAAAGACCTTAAACTAAAGATTAAAGCAAATTTCAATGAATCTGTTTCTTATCAATCTGTGCATAAAGAACTTAATCACCTTATGACCGATGAAATTATTATTTGTGA
>CAYJSK010000004.1:0-21948 GCA_964372745.1 Candidatus Woesearchaeota archaeon | reverse complement strand
CATTCGACTGATTTCTAAGTCTGGTATCGAGTGGTCCTGAGTTCAAATAGCAGCGGGCCCACTCTTTTTTACAAAATGTTAAAACCAACAAAATTATTTTTTATAGAATGTTTCTATTCTAGAAATACCTTGTGAAGTTAAAGAACAATACTCTCTTCCTTCTACTCTTTCTAGAGTCAGAAAACCAAGATCACACATTTCTTCCACACGAGATTGGAAGCCAAAAAGTGTTGGAACTTCTACTTCCACCCATTTTCCTGCTCTTTGAGATGCAAGTACTACTGCTTGTGCAAGCTCCCCATATTCAAATTTTCCTAATGCTGGAGCATACTCTGCACGACTATCTCTTAACCAAGTGTTTCCACTCATTCTTCTTTTTTCTTCGACTAGTTCAGTAGGCGTTTTTATGTGGTTTGGATCTATCATTGTACATTTTAGAGTTTACCATCTCTATTTAAAATATCTCTTGTTGCATTTTTAAGAAAAATACTCCAAATATAACTTCCTTACAGCAAGATTCACAGTATCCTCAGGCACTGCAAGAGTGATATTACTTATGCCTAGCCTTGGACCATGCAAGAGCAAACCATTTCTTGTGACAGAAATAGAATCTGGATGCATTCTCTCCTGAAGATACGCACACATCTCTCCAATTTCTGTTTTTGATGCTTGGAGATTTGTCCCTAGAGATAGAGAATCAATGGTTGTTGACAGGCCTGTGACAGGCACTGATGCTTCAGAAAAGTTTGTACAGAGTTGCATTGCAAATCCTGTTTCATTGTTCATACCAAACTT
The DNA here is from genome assembly GCA_964372745.1 of Candidatus Woesearchaeota archaeon. Lineage (GTDB taxonomy): Archaea > Nanobdellota > Nanobdellia > SCGC-AAA011-G17 > GW2011-AR17 > JAGVZZ01. The sequence goes on along the minus strand of CAYJSK010000004.1, from coordinate 21,153 downwards.
TTCAATATGATAAATGGTCGTGCCAGTTGCAACACCACCAAGAATAGGCCCATAACTTGTGATCACAGAGTTATCTAACACTTTGAGAATCCTTTCTCTTTGTGCAAGGGGATCTACAATTCCTTCTCCAACAATAGAAATGAGTGCAACATTTTCTCTTGAAGACTCTAATGTAAAAGCACTGGAGAGAGCTCCTTCTAGCAGATCTTCTTTTCCTGTGATATTCTTATTTTGTACAACAATGGAAACAAGACCATCTTCTGTTCCAATCATATCAATGGAAACTCTTCTTCGAGAGAAAGTATCTAAAAGATCAATGAAATACCTGTCTCTTTTTTCTCTGAGTAAAGTATAGAGTGTAAAATCCTTTTTTGCTGCAACACCTACAATAGGTTTTTCAGTTTCATCACGACGCAACACTATTCTTGTTCCTTCTGACTCTGGAAATGCTAAAGAACGAACACAGATAGGAACTCCTTTTTTTCTACATTGAGTCATTGCTTCTTCTTGGAGGACTTGATTTCCTGCATAGGCAAGTTCTCGAACTTCTCTAAACGTCATTTCAGTAATTACTTTTTGATCTTTGACTATTCTTGGATCTACAGGAAAAATTCCTTCACTTTCTTTGAGATTGACATTTTGTCTTGCTCCTAGTGCTGCTGCAATATAATCAGCACTGAGATCAGATCCACCATTTGGAAGAATAGTTACTTGGGTTAGAGAATTTTGCCCATAAAAACCACCTATGACACAAACATCATCGAGTTCCTGGAGAAAAGGACTTGTAACAACATTCTCTACTTTTGTTTGTGGATACTCTCCATTTGTTCTCAGAACATTGCGTGCATCAACCCAAGAAGAAGAAATTCCTCTTTGGGTAAAAAATCTATTGAGCATCCAGGCATTATAATGTTCTCCCAGATACAGGAATTCATCAAGTGTTCTTGCTCTTGCTAGATCTTCCCTAAAGGATTCTTCATTAAATTGTATGTCTAAGGGTCTTGCAATAGAGGTATAAATTTCTAAAAGTCTTTCAACTACATCTTCCCCTTGTTGCTGCCTTTTCAAAAGTTGTGTGACCCTATCGTTTTCTTTATCCCCCCCTACATCCGGTGCGGAGACTACAAGGATAGGTTTTATTCCAGATTGTATTCTTCCTCTTACAAGCTGTTCTAAACGTCTATAACTTTCTGCTGATGCTGTTGATGTGCCACCACTTTTGTATACTTCAATTGATTTCATTTCTGATCAAATCCTCTGTTGTTTCTCTTCTTCGTATTAAGGAGTGTAATCCATTTGAGGCCAGGACTTCTGCAGCTCTGGGTTGACCATTGTATTGAGAACCCATAATAAAACCATAAGCACCAGCAATTTGAATGGCAAGAATATCCCCTTCTTTTATTTTTGGAAGTGGACGATCCTTTGCAAAACAATCTGTGCTTTCACAAATGGGGCCAACGATAGTTTGTTTTTCTGTTTTCTCTGCTTCAGGATTATTTGCGAGAACAATGGGATGATAAGCACCATAAAGCATAGGCCTGATTAAAGTTGTCATGCCTGCATCCACACCAATGAAATGATCTTTAATGGTTGTTACCTTCGTAAGAAGTGTTCCTGATTCTGCAACAATATACCTTCCAGGTTCTAAAACCAGAGTTGCAGAAGATTTTTTTACACGTTTTATTCGTTCACTGACTGCTTGAAGATTCAAAGCTTTTTCAAATGGTTCGTAGGGCACACCAAGACCACCTCCTATGTCCATCCATTCAAATTTAATTCCCACTTTTTTTTCAATGTTTTCTGCAATGTTTTCTATAGTAAAAATAAGTTTCTCAAAATAGGCTTCATCTAGGATACAAGAACCAGTCATCATGTGAATACCAAAATGTTCTATACCTGAGGCTTTTGCGAGTCTGTAACTTTCTGTAGCAAGCTCTTCTGACATGCCAAACTTTGCATCTTTTCCTCCTACATCAATCTCTGGGAATTTTCCATTTCCAAAACCAGGATTGATACGAAAGGATATTTTTTTAGGAAGACTTATTTTTTGTACACGGCGAAAGATAGAAAGATGATCGAGATTCATAAGCACACCTGTAGCGAGTGCTTTCTTGAGGTCTTCATCAGAAGGGTTTGTTGAAGTAAATACAGACTTCTTCAAATCAAAACCAGCTTTTTCTGCAAGCTCTAATTCAAAACGATTAGAACAATCTACACCAAGACCTTGCTGTGCAATTAATCTTAAAAGAGAAAGATTGGGATTTGCTTTTATTGCGTAACAAAGATGCGCTTGAGGAAATGCTTGTTTCAATTCTTGAATTCTTTGAAGAATAATTTGCTTATCATATGCATATAAGGGAGTTCCATATTCCTTTGCGAGAGTTATTGCGGAGACTTCTCCAATCTGTAGTTCCATGGCGTCTGGGGAAATAAAAAAGAAGTTTATATAGTTTAGCCTATGCGAGAACCTAGTATTGCTTGTTTCTCTGGGGAGAGAATAATGAGTTTTCCTTGTGAATCTGCAGCGAGAAGCATTCCATGACTTTCTACACCACGAATGACTGCAGGTTGTAAATTGGTGAAAACTGCAATTTGTTTTCCAAGAAGTTCTTCAGCTTTGTAGTGTTGTCTTATCCCTGCTACAATTTGTCTCTTTTCTGTTCCTAGATCTATTTGGAGAACATAAAGTCGGTCTGCATTAGGATGAGGTTCTACTTTGAGAATAGTTCCCACTTTAAATTTCATTTTTTCCCAGTCTGAAAATGGGACTTGTTGTTCAACTTCTGATTTTGTATTTTGCATTGTTGTTTTCTCCTCTTTTTTAAAATAATTTGTTATTTTGGAAGTTCTCTCTTTAAGCTCTTCAATTTTTTTATCTTCTAATTTTAGGAATAAAAGCTTTGCAGGATTAATTTTCTGCTTTGGTTTAATTGTTTGTTTTGTAAGAGTTTTAAAATTGGTTTCTTTAGAGTTTAACATTACTAAAATCTTTCTGGATGTTGCTGGGAGGTAAGGTTGTACTAGTAAGGCTAAGATTTTAGAAAGATTTAGACAAAGGCATACAACAGTATTTGATTGTTTAGGATTTTTCCAAGGCTCATTTTCTTGAAAATATTTGTTTCCCATTGTTGAAAGCTTCATAATTTCTTCAATAGCTCTACGAAGTTCGACTTTTTCATAGAAAGTGATAATATTTTTTGCTTGTACTTCTACTTCTTTCCAAAATGTTTTATCCTTTTTTTCTAACTTTGGTGTTGGCACTTCACTTCCAAAATTTTTATTTGTAAAGGTAATAGTTCTATTTATGAAATTCCCTAAATTTGCGACTAATTCATTATTGATCTTATCTTGAAAATCAGACCATAGAAATTCCGTGTCCCTGGTTTCAGGGATAAGATAGGCCATATAATATCTCCAATATTCTGGTGATAAATCCGCTTTAGGAAGATTTTCACAAAAAATTCCACGATTACTACTCTTAGAGAATTTTCCTCCCTCGTAATTCAAATACTGTACACCTACAACATTGTATGGAAGGTTAAAATCTTTATGTGCAAGTAATAACCCTGGGAAAAAAATGGCATGGAAAGGGATATTATCTTTTCCAACAAAGTGATAGATCTTTGCTTTTGGATTCATCCAATATTGTTTCCATTTGGTTTTATTCCATTCCTTCGTGCTTGAGATATACCCTATAGGTGCTTCTGCCCACACATACCATACAAAAGATTCGTAACCCTTTATTGGAACCTGAATCCCCCATTTGAGATTTCTTGTGATACAACGAGGTTTTAGCCCATCCCTAATCCAAGCAAAAGCTAAATTCTTGACCTGTGGTCTAAGTTGCTTATTTCTTTCTAACCATTTTTCTATTTTTGGAGAAAGTTTTTCTAAATCTAAGAATAAATGCTGTACTTCCTTGAATTCAATTTTATTTGAACCACAAGCTTTACATTTTGCCTTGAGAAGTTTTTCAGGATCTAAAAGCGTTCCACAATTTTCACATTGATCCCCTCGAGCATTCTCAGAGTTACAATGAGGGCATGTACCTTCAATATATCTATCTGCAAGTTCTCTTTTACAAGAAAGACAATAAGGAAGTTTAATCATTTTTTCTGTGATATAACCATTTTTATAGACTACTTTTAAAAATTCATTTGAAGTCTCATGATGAATCTTTTTACTTGTTCTCGAAAAATGATCATAACTTATTTCAAACCAATCATAAATATCTTTATGAATCTTATAGTAAAAGTCAGAGAGCTCTTTAGGTGTAATTCCATTTTGCTGTGCTGCAATTTCACTAGCAGTACCATGCTCATCTGTCCCCCCAATAAAAATTGTATCATATCCGGCTAAACGGCAATACCTTGCAAACACATCTGCAGGATAATGCGATCCGACCATATTTCCCAAATGGGGAACATTATTTGTATATGGAAGAGCCGCTGTGATGAGTCTTTTTTCTCTAAGCATTTTTTCTAAGAAGGGATTTCAATTTAATAATCTTTCCTACACCCCAAAATTTTCTTGGAGAAAGACAAGCATGTTTTTATTATCAAGGATTTCAAAGAGCATTTTTGCTTGCTGCCCTTTTCCTTGATTCATACACTCATGCGCGCAGGCTTCCATTCTTTTTCTATCTTGACAGAACTTATAGAAATAGGCAGCAGCAGGAAAACGGCCTTGTTTTGCAAGCCAATCTCCACCGGCGAGCAATTCTTTCTCTAAACCTGCCTTTGCAAACGCCTTTCCTGCTTCTTCATAGCTCCCTTCTTTAAAGAGAATGGTTCCTACATCAAGAAGAGTTTTTTGCTTGATACTTTCTGGGACATTTACATTATCTACACCCTTAGAAATAATAAGTTTTGTGAGGATGCCATATTCCATACCAGTTAGGTATTTTTCTCCTTAAAAAAGATTATTGCTATCCAAGATAGCTTTAAAAAGAGCCATTTTCTTCCTTGTTCTATGGATGATATAGAAAACCTGAGTAAGAATATTGATCAGAAACTACGAAAGCTCACCCATCATGATTCTGTACACCTTACGGATAGAGGGAACTCTGCTATCTTTCTCGCTATGCACATTGCAAGGAAGACAAATCCTAAGTCAGACATCCTCATCCCAGACCAAGGTGGTTGGTTTTCCTACAAAGGCTACCCTCAATTTTTTGGTTTCAATATTGTTGAAGTGAAGACAGACTATGGTGTTATTGATCTTCATGATCTGAAAAGAAAAGCAGAGAATGCATCTGCGTTTATTTTTTCTTCTTTTGCAGGCTATTTCGCTGAACAACCCTTACGAAAGATTTCAACGACTTGTAGGAAGGCTGGATGTTTGCTTATTGAAGATGCTTCTGGTGCGATTGGAGATACAAAACTCTGTAATGGAAAATACTCTGATATTATTGTGGGGAGTTTTGGAAAATGGAAACCTGTTGATTGTGGCTATGGGGGATGGATTTCTATGAAAAAAAAAGAGTATTTTGAGGCTGCGAAGGATGCTATGTCTATTACTAAAGTTCATCCACAGTTTTACTCTGAAATTGGTGATGCACTGAAGAAGAATAAATTGAAGAAACTTCTTGCTTTACAGACAAGAGTAAAACAGGACTTGAAGGATTTTGACGTGTTGCATAGGGAGAAAAGGGGTGTGAATGTTGTGGTGAAATTTGATGCACAGGTTTTAGTGTATTGCCATGAGAAGAATTATCCCTATGTTCTTTGTCCAAACTATATTCGTGTGAATGAAAAAGCTATTTCTATAGAGTTGAAACGATTGAATCTTTGAGCAAAATTTATATAGCTACAGATTTTTTAGACTATAAAATGAACTTCATCAGAAAAATTGTAGAGGGAAAAAGTGATGAGTGGGCAAAAAGACAACTTACTCGTTATGGAAAAGGGACGTATGAACAAAAAGCAGTGCTTCAAATAAACAAAGGAAAAAAGAAAGGGAGTATTTCTTCAAGTTTTGAGTTTGCTCCAGATTTAGCCTATGCGCTTGCAGAAACAATCAAGGGAAAAGCCCATGTTACAGGTGGGATGATTACTACACAAAAGCTTGATGAAAAAGAAGTAGGGATTCCTTTTGCAGGAATGAAACAATTTGCCGGTGTGAAAACATTTTTGATTGATACAGACATGACTCAGGTACAAATTCAAGACCTCTTTGGGAGATACCCTTCTGCTTTGATCCTCCTTTCTTTCAAAACTGATGAAGGAGAACTAAAAACAAAAGTGAAGAGTCCCAAATCTTCAAAACCTAGTGATAAAGAAAGTGAAGAATTACCAAAGGCAGACTTTTGTAAGTTGAAAACAACAAATATGAAGATCCTTGATGACTATGTGTTTGATATAGATAAGGATTTTACGAAAGTATTCATTAGCCATACTTTTACTATTACAGACTTAGAGATTCCCAAAGAGTATGAAAAGGATCTTGCCCTTGCACGCCTCCATGCCATACGAAAGGGAACATTAATAAGGGAGATTCACCTAGGAGATAAGAAAATTGTCAAAGAATACACACTCAAAGCCTAAGGAAGAAAAAGAACACGTTCTGAAAAGAGCAGGGAGAGCTGTGTATTATGTCTGTTCTGCATTCTTCGAATCTATTACTGTTTCTTTCTATGCAAATGTGAAGAAAAGATATGACAAGCCGAGGAATGAATATGTAGAAGTAAAAGTTCCTCGAGGATATAAAGATGAAAAGATGCAGCCTGAATATAAAGACCTTTCTGCAACAGGCGAATTCTCTGATTTTAGTGGATTTCCAGGATTGAAGTGATAACTTGGCAGTAGTAACAAAAACGGAAGATTTATAAAGAGAAGCTTTTTAGGCTATAGAAAGATGGTACTGATTTACTTTAACGTTTTGGAAGACATTGTTCAAAAAACTATTGCTTCAGTTGGAACTGTACAAAAAACACTCGGCTCTTCTCAGACACCTCTTATTGTTGGAGGTATGGCAACACAACTTCACGCATTAGCATACCCAGACCTATTACGGCCCACATTGGATTTAGATCTTACAAATTGTGAAGACTATGCTGATTTTAGGAATTTTTCAGATAAAATAGGAGATCCACTCTTAAAAGAAATTAAACAAAGAGGGTATCAAGCACAGATTAAAAGAGTAAGATTTGGATATGAAATAAAAGTTATGAATGGACAAGGAGAGCAAGCAAAAGAACTCTTTTTTATACATCTTGATGCTCTTCCACAGCCATATAGAAATAAACAAAAAATAGAAATTGCTGAAGAACTAAGAAATGCCATAGAAATGGGAGTGCAAGGAGTCCCAGTTTATGTCACAAGAATGGAAGATATTATCCCAAGAAAGATAAAAAGACTCAGAGAGAAAATAAAAGAAATGGCTGATGGTGATGAGCTTTTAGAGTCTCTTCATACTTATGCTGAACAAGGACGTTGGGGAGATCTTTCTTCTGTACCTCTCCAAGAATGGGCAACGCGTATTACTGAATCTCAGAATGATTTTACAAAAAATAAAATCACGAGGCCTCCTGCAAGATATGTTGTTTCAAAAGATTGTTTCGATATTTGTTTGCTTTCTCGAGTTATTGAAGCAAATCCAGCAAAATTTAACAAAGCATACTATCTTGCTGTAAGACAAAGACTAGGGTAAATCTTTTACTTCGCTGCTTCTTTAATATCAGAAGCTTTTATTGTTTTTCTTCCTGCATGTTGTGCAAAACGAAGTGCTTTTTGTCCAATTTCTTCTGCTTTTGCTTCGAGAACTTCAATCAATCGCTCTTTTGCATCATCAGCAACTCTCTCTGCACCAGCTTTTTTTAGAAGTTTCTCCATTGCTGCTGCAGGTAAAATTGTTTTGCGGATATTCATTTTCTTTTACAAGAGACTATATTCTTTAAAAGGATTTCCTCTGAAAAGAGCTAAAGCATATTCTCTAGCATATACTTTACCACAAGATTTATAAGGGGCTGGATTTTTTCTGCTTACAACAAAATGCAGATCGGAGAATTGCATTTAATACTCTTAACTTGCGAGGAGTTCACACACATGTGTCGAACGCCAGGACTGGGTCCTGATTCTCAAAAAGGCGAGTGCAGGTTCGACGTCTCTAAACCTGCTGTCTGCGAAGACAAGTACAAATTAGATACTATATTAGTATGGGAAAAAAACATCATCCTAGGAGAGGAAGTTTACAATTTTGGCCACATGCTCGAAGTAGTAAGCACGCTCCACGAGTACGATCTAAGGCAGATTCTAAAGATAAAAAAATTCTTGGCTTCCTTGGTTACAAAGTAGGAATGACTCATCTTCTTGTCAAAGAAACAAATCCTAATTCACATAGAAAAAATATGGATGTGTTCACACCTGTTACTGTGATAGAATGCCCTCCATTAAAAGTGTATTCTGTTCGTTACTATGCACAAAATGAAGATGGTGATCTTAAATTAGTTTCAGAACTCTTCTCTAAGAAAGTGACAAAAGAGTTGGAAAGAAAATTTAAACCTTCTAAAAAAGACAATAAAGCTCCTGTACATTTTGATGCAATAAAAATTACTGTCTACACACAACCAAAACTAACTGGTATTGGAAAAAAGCAAGCAGACCTTGTTGAATTGAGTGTTGGAGGAAAAGATCTTCAAGAAAAATCTGCATATGCACAAAGTCTTTTAGACAAAGATATCAAAGTTTCTGAAGCATTGAAAGAAGCACAATTTGTTGATATTCATTCTGTTACTAAGGGAAAAGGTTTCTCTGGTGTTGTGAAAAAATTTGGTGTGAAACGATTACAGCACAAGGCAGAGAAAGCACGAAGAAAAGTTGGAACACTAGGATCATGGCATCCGAATAAAGTTTTGTATACTGTTGCACAATCTAGTAAATGGGGATATCATTTGCGAACTGAATATAATAAAATTACTTTAAAAATCGGGACAAATCCTAAGGATATTAATCCTGCAGGAGGATTTATTCGTTATGGTCTTGTAAAGAATGATTATGTTTTATTGAAAGGTTCTATTCCTGGACCAACAAAAAGGCCAGTCGCATTTTCTGAAGCAATTCGAACAAAGAAAAAGATCTATAACATGCCCATTACCTATACAAGCTTGGAGTCTAAACAACGATGAAGACGGCACTTGTTGGGATGGATGGGAAAAAAGGAAAGGAACTTAGTTTACCAAGACAGTTTTCTGAAGAGTTTAGACCGGATCTTATTAAGAAAGCAGTACTTGCACAACAGTCTCATAATATTCAACCATATGGAACTAAAATAGGAGCAGGATTACGACAATCTGCTTTTATTACGAAACGAAGAAAGCATTACAAAACGACCTATGGTCGAGGACAATCAAGAACGCCAAGAAAAGTACTCTCCCGAAGAGGAATGAACTTTTATTATATGGGGGCAGTTGCACCAAACACTGTTGGTGGAAGAGTTTCTCATCCTCCTAAAGCAGCAAAAATTTGGGATTTAAAAATTAATGTTCAAGAGCGAAGAAAGGCTATACGCAGTGCTATTGCAGCAACGATGGATAGTGCTCTTGTAAAAAAAAGAGGACATACGACTGAGTCATTTGTTATTGAACATAAAATGGAAGAGTTAAAAAAAGCAAAAGATGTTCACGATTTCCTTACAAAAGTAGGTTTAGAAAAAGAACTCGCAAGAATTGCTATTAAAAAAATCAGAGCAGGAAAAGGAAAAAATAGAGGGAGACCTTATCGAAAGAAAAAAGGTCCTCTTTTTGTTGTTTCTAAAAAATGTGCATTAATTCAAGCAGCACGAAACCTTCAAGGTGTTGATGTCTGTCTTGTGAAAGATTTGAACGCAGAACTTCTTGCACCTGGAACAAATGCTGGCCGATTAACTCTTTGGTCTGATAAAGCACTGGAAATTATGGAAAAGGAAGGATTATTTTACACTCAAGAAAAAAAGGAGACTAAGAAATGAATACAGAAACATTTTCAATTTTGAAGTATCCTCTTACTACTGAAAAGAATGTGAAACTCATGAATCAAGAAAATAAACTGGTTTTTATTGTTGATAGGAGAGCTGATAAGCCAGAGATTAAAAAAGCTGCTGAAGAACTCTTTAAAATAAAAATTGTTAAAATTAATACAACTATTCTCCCTTCAGGAGAAAAAAAAGCATACTTAAAGCTGTCTGCTGAGACTCCAGCATTGGATGTTGCAACGCAGCTAGGATTACTCTAAGATGGGAAAACGACTCATTACACAACGTCGAGGAAGAGGAACATCTACCTATAAGGCTCCTAGTCACAGATACTATGGAAAGATTAATTATAGAAGTTATGATGAGACTGAAAGAAATTCTGTTGTGTATGGAAAAATTGAAGATCTTATTGATTGCCCCGGACATATGGCTCCTTTGGCAAAAGTGAAATATGATACAAAAGAAGAAATACTTCTCTCTGCTCCGCTCAATGTTAAAGTAGGAGATATTGTTGCATCTGGTGCAAGTGCTCCAGTACAAACAGGAAATGTTCTGCCCTTGAAAAATATCCCTGAAGGGACTGCAATTTATAATCTTGAATGTAAACCTGGAGATGGTGGAAAACTTGTACGAACTGCTGGTGTCTTTGCACGAGTTGTTGGAAGAGTAGAAAAGGGAATTATTGTCAAATTGCCTTCAAAGAAACAAAAAACTTTTGTTGGTGAGTGTCGCGCTACTATTGGAGTTATTGCTGGTGATGGAAGAACAGAGAAACCATTCTTGAAAGCAGGAAAGAGAATGCATGCTATGAGAGCACGAAACAAACTCTATCCACAAACTTCTGGAGTAGCTATGAACGCTGTTGATCATCCATTTGGGTCTGGAAGAGGAAGACATGTAGGGAAACCTAAGACTGCTCCTCGTTGGGCACCAGCAGGAAGAAATGTAGGGTTGATTAGAGCACGAAGAAGTGGGAGAAAACGATAATGGGACGTAGAGAATTTACCTATCGAGGAAGAAATGTAGAAGAATTAAAGACACTGGATGTAAAAGAATTTGCAAAGATTGTTCCTGCTCGACAAAGAAGAAGCCTTGAAAGAGGGTTTACTGAAATGCAAAAAAGACTCTTGCTCAAAATTAAAAAAGTAAAAGAAGGGAAATATAAAAAACCTATCAAAACACATTGCCGAGATATGGTTGTTGTTCCTGAAATGTTAGGTTTACTTATTCATGTTCATGCTGGAAAGACTTTTGTTCCTGTGGAAGTTTTACCAGATATGCTTGGACATTATATTGGAGAATTCACACTTACAAGAAATAGGGTAGCACACTCTGCACCAGGAATTGGAGCAACAAAATCTAGTTCCGCGGCCTCAGTGAAATAAACATGGAAAATAAAGAACACATCGCAACTGCAAAAGGAGATAACTTGGGTATTTCAAGAAAGTTTGCTGTAGAAGTAACTGGCTTTATTCGAGGAAAAACTCTTGTTGATGCAAAGAAAAAAATGGAAAATGTTATTGCACTCAAAGTTGCTGTTCCTTTTAAACGTTATCATATGGACTTAGGTCACAAAAGAGGGCCAATGGGACCTGGAAGATTTCCTGCAAAAGTTGCAAAAGAAGTATTACGATTATTGAATTCAGCTGAAATGAATGCACAAAATAAGGGCTTAGATATGGAGAGACTCTATGTTTCTCGTGCCGTGGCAAATAAAGGAAGCACACAAATGAAAGCAGGGAGATTGCGTGGGAGACATGCAAAGAGAACCCATATCGAAATTGGACTTGCTGAAAGAGAAAAGAAAAAAGTAGAGAAGAAAGAAGAAAAAAAGACTGAGCAAAAAAAGGAGACTAAGACCAAATGATTGAGCGAAAATTTGTTGGAGAGAAGATGAGGGAATTTTTAGTAAATGAATACCTCTACAAAGAATTAGGGCCTGGGAAATACAGTTCCTTTGAAATAAAAAGAACTCCTTTAGGAGAAAGAATCATTATCTATACTGCACGACCTGGATTGATTGTTGGAAAAGGTGGAGAAAATATTCGTGATCTTACCAAGGTTTTCAAGACTAAATTTAAAATGGAAAATCCACAAATTGAAGTTGCAGAAATTGGAAATCCTAATCTTGATGCACAAACTATGGCAGAACAAATTGTGACTACTTTAGAAAGATTTGGGCCAAAGAGATTTAAATCTGTTGGATACAAAACACTACAAAGAATTATTGATGCTGGTGCAATGGGTGCTGAAATTGCTATTGGTGGAAGAGGTCTTCCTGGAGCGCGTGCAAAAACATGGAAGTTTTATGCAGGTTATTTAAAAAAATCTGGAGATGTTTCCATGTCTAAAGTACAGTATGGTCTTGCTACTGCAAACTTAAATTCTGGGAGTATTGGAATAAAAGTACGTATCCTTCCTCCAAATACTATCCTTCCAGATAAACTCACTCTTATCGATCAATCAAAAATGACTATTAAAGTTGAAGAAGTGAAAGAAAGTGAAGCTGGACAAGAAAAAGCTCCAGAAGCTGCTGTTGAAGAAAAACCAAAAGCAAAAAAGAAAGCAGTGAAGAAAAAAACAGTGAAAAAGGCAAAGGAAGAAAATACAGATGAAGATCAAGAATAAAGATATTCGAAAAATGAGTACAGTAGAGTTAAATAATAAGTTACTCGAGCTCAAAAAAGATCTCATTAAAATAAATGCACAAATTGCAGCAGGAACAGTTCCAGAGAATCCAGGAAATGTTACGAATGTGAAAAAAACTGTTGCACGAATCATGACGATTATGACGGAAAAAAACAAGGAGGGGACAAAGAAAACCCATGCGTGAGATTTGCTCAAAATGTGGCCTACCTCAAGAACTCTGTGTTTGTGAGACTATCGCAAAAGAAGAACAGAAGGTTGAGATTAGACTTGTCAAACGAAGGTTTGGTAAACTCATTACAGTAATCTCAGGCATTGATGACAAAACAATCAACATCAAGGAGCTGGCAAAGAAATTAAAATCAAAGTTAGCTTGTGGGGGGACCTCAAAAGATAAAACCATTGAACTTCAGGGAGATCATCTCGAGAAAGCAAAAAAATATGTTATCGAAGAAGGATTTTCCCCAAGCTCAATCACAACTGTGAATGAAGCATACAATAATCGAAAATGAGATCACCAACAAACATCGCGAGGCATGAGTTCATCGGTCTTGACGTTGTGGTGGTTGATGCAAACAACAAAAGCTTGATTGGGATTCAAGGCGAAATTGTCGATGAGACAAAACAAAGCTTTATTATCCAGAATGAAAAAAGTGAAAAGCGTGTACTTAAAAAAGGAACAAGCTTCAAACTAAAAATAAACAATCAGGAGTTGATAATCAAAGGAGATATTTTGGTCGGAAGGCCAGAAGACAGAATCAAAAAATGAAAACAAAGGCAAAGAAAGATGTTGGCATGGGCTTCGTTTCCCCTAGCAAGAGCTGTGTGGATACACATTGTCCTTTTCATGGAGATATTGGATTACATGGAAGAATCTTTGAAGGAAAAGTTATCAAGAAGAACACTCATAAAACTGTAAATGTAGAGTGGGAGCGTATTGGATATCTTTCTAAATTCGAGCGTTACTCTAAAAAGAGATCACGTGTGAAAGCACACAATCCATCATGTATTGAAGCTGAAATTGGTGATATGGTTACGATCGTAGAAACAAGACCCATTAGTAAAACAAAAAAATTCATTGTAGTGAAGGTGCATAAATGAAAGCAATAACTGGATTTAAAGTACGAGCTCTTCCTGTTGGGGCAGAAATTCCAACCTGTGATAACTCTGGAGCGAAGGTTGTAAAATTGATTAGTGTGAAAGGACACAAAACAGTTCGAAGAAGACTTTCTTCTGCTGGTGTTGGAGATCTTATCAAAGCCTCTGTCATTAAAGGAAAACCCGAGATGAGAAAACAAGTTGTATCAGCAATCATTGTGCGACAGAAAAAAGAGTTTAAGAGAGCAAATGGAACTCGTATTAAATTTGAAGATAATGCTGTTATTGTACTTAAGGATGATAAAGGGAATCCAAAGGGAACAATCTTTAAAGGAGCAATTGCAAAAGAAGCTGCTGAAAGATGGCCTGGAATTTCCAAAGTCTCCAGTATTGTGGTGTAAAAAATGAAACTCAAATGGTCAAAAGATTGGAATGCAAGCAAACGTCCTAGTAAACAGAGGAAGTATAGATTCAATGCTCCTCTTCATATACAGCATACTTTCTTAGGAACACATGTAAGTCCTGAATTAAGGAAGAAGTATGGTGTACGAAGCATCACTATTCGAAAAGGAGACAAAGTAAAAATTCAACGAGGGCAATACAAAAAGAAGAGTGGAAAAGTTAATAAGATCCTTGTAAAGAGTCAAAAAATTTATATTGAAGGAATGGAGATTACGAAGAAAGATGGAAACAAAGTTATGCTTCCTTTTCAGCCTTCAAATCTTATGATTACAGAATTAGATCTTACGGATAAGTATAGAAAAGAAAAGTTAGAGAAGAAAAATACAAAGGAGAAAAAATAAGATGGTTCAAAATCATTTATCGCGATTGAATTCACCCACAAGTTGGGGAGTGAAGAGAAAAGGAATTAAATTTATCACTCGGCCAGCAGCTGGACCACATACTTTACGAAATTGTATTCCTCTTTCCATTGTTATTACAGATCTCTTAAAGTTTGCAAGAATTAGGAGAGAAACAAAAAAAATATTGAATGAAGGGAAAATATTTGTGAATGGTAAAGTGAGAAAAGACCTTCATTATCCTGTAGGACTTATGGATGTTATTAGTGTTCCTAGTCTCCATCAAAATTATCGATTGTTTTATGATACAAAAGGAAAATTCAGACTTCTTCTTTTAGGAGATGATGAAAAAGATCTTCGCCTTGTACAAATAAAAAATAAGACTATCATTAAAGACAAAAAAGTCCAACTCAATTACTCCGATGGAACAAATATGATTTTAGATAAAGGGGATTATAAAACAGGAGATACTCTTATCACTTCTCTGAAAGATGGGAGTATTAAAGAACATCTTCCTCTCAAAAAAGGAGCAAGAATTTATATTATTGCTGGAACTAAGAGAGGAGTTGTTGGGACTCTTGAAGATACCAAAGAAAAAAATATCATTGTTAAAACCTCTGAAGGAAATTTTGAAACAGCAAAAAGATATGCCTATGTCATAGGAAAAATGCATACGCTTGAGGAAAAATGAATGTCATGAAAGAAATTAGGATAGAGAAAGTTACTTTGAATGTTGGTACAGGTAAACCTGGGCCAGAACTAGAGAAGGGTAAAATATTACTCCAAAAGATTTCAGGATTAAAACCTTCTGAAACACTCACACAGAAGAGAATCCCTACATGGGGTTTAAGACCTAACTTGGTAATTGGTGCTAAAGTTACTTTACGAGGAGAAAAAGCAAGAGAAATCCTTAAAACTCTTCTTCAAGCAAAAGATAATATATTACCTATTCGAGCATTTGATATCTATGGAAACTTTTCCTTTGGTATTAAAGAGTACCTTGATGTTCCTACATTGAATTATATCCCAGAAGTAGGTATTAGAGGATTTGAAATTGCAGTAAGTTTGCAAAGAAAAGGATTTAGGATTAAAAGAAGAGCTTTACAAAAAAGAACTATTCCTGCTCGACATACAATATCTAAAGCAGAAGCTGTAGCATTTGCGCGAAATACTTTGAAAATGACAGTTGTAGAGAAAGAGGAGGCTGAAGAATGACTGCAGGCAGTTACAAGAAGGTATTTAAACAGCTTAAAAATAAGCCTGTAAAACTAAAAAAATTCCTGAAACATAATGCTCCTAAACCGAGAAAATTTGGAATCAATTCAAAACCTTGCAAAATTTGTGGAAGACTTGGTGCTCATATCCAAAAATATGGTTTAGATGTTTGCAGACAATGTTTTAGAGAAAATGCGAGAAAATTAGGATTTAGGAAATACTATTAACATGGCAATGAACGACACCTTGGCAGCGGCTTTGAGTAATATACTCAACGCAGAGAAAGTAGGAAAGGCAACTTGTGTAGTGAAACCTGTTTCAAAAATCACAAAGGCAGTATTTGAGATTATGAAAGAAAAACATTACATTGGAGAGTACACTATTATTGAAGATGGAAAAGGAGGATATATCGATGTTACTCTTAATGGTGGAGTCAACAAATGTGGAGCAATCAAACCACGATTTGCTGCAACTGTAAAAGAATATGATAAGTTTGAAAAAAGATTCCTTCCATCAAAGAACTTTGGATTTATTGTTGTTTCCACATCAAAAGGAATTATGACTCAGGATCAAGCAAAAGAACAAAACCTCGGAGGAAGACTCTTAGCATTTGTCTACTAATATGATAGAAGAACGAAGACTACGGAAGGAGATCATTATCCCAGAAGGGATTGAAGTTCATGTAACTGACTTTGTAACTGTAAAGAAAAAAAATACTGAGATTAAGAAAAGATTAAGCTATCCAACTATTAGTATAAGTAAAAAAGAAAATAAAATAATCATTGAACCAAAGAAATGTACAAAAAGAGAAAAAATGATCATCAATACATTCAAGGCACATATTATGAGCATGCTTAAGGGAGTAGAAGAACCATATGAATATAGACTGAAGATATGTTCTAGTCACTTCCCTATGTCTGTGACTGTTGAAGGCAAAAAACTAGTTGTTAAGAATTTCCTTGGAGAAAAAGTCCCTCGAAAAGCAGATGTTCTTGAACATGCGGATGTAAAAATAGATGGTGATACGATTATCATTATTTCTGCTGATAAAGAAATTGCAGGACAAACTGCAGCAAACTTTGAGCAGTGCACACGAATCACAAATAGAGATCGAAGAATATTCCAGGATGGATTGTGGATTACAAAAAAGAGTAGAGGCTAAACATGGTTGAAGCAAAATTACTAGAACAGAGAAGGCTTACAAAAAGTAAGAAGCCGACGTTCCTTAGACAGGATGCTAATCGAAATAAAAGCCTTGTAAAGAATTGGAGAAAACCTAAAGGAATGCACTCAAAGATGAGACTACATTTGCGAGGAAGAAGAGCTTCGCCTTCACCAGGATATTCTTCACCACGTGCTGTACGAGGGCTTACAAGAGAAGGTTTACAAGAAGTTCATGTGTATAATGTAAAAGATTTACAAGATTTTAACCCTAAAACACAAATTATTGTTTTTGGAAATATTGGATTACGAAATAAAATGGGTCTCCTTAAAATGTGTATAGAAAAGAAATATGTTGTTGCACAAATTAAAGATATCCCTGCATTTATGAAAAAAGTAGAGAGTGATCTTGCTGCTCGAAAAACAAAGAAAAAACAAAGTGAAGAAAAGAAAACGAAAACAAAAGAAGATGTGAGCAAAAAAGCAAAAGATGTGAAACAGGAAAAGAAAGAGGAAAGTACGAGTGAAGTACAAGAAGAGACAAAAAAAGGTGAAAAGAGTGAAAAAATCAAAGTCTTGGAGAAAAAACAATGAGGCTGGGTAATCAAAAAGAAATGAGCGCTAAAATGCTTGGCGTTGGAAAAGCTAAGATCTGGTTTGATAGTGAGCACATGACTGAGATTAAAGAAGCAATCACCAAGAGGGATATTCGCACACTTATTATGAAAAGAGTGATTCAAAGAAGGCCTGAACTAGGACAGTCTCGTGTCCGTGCACGAAAAAGGTTGGAACAAAGAAGAAAGGGAAGACAAAAAGGGCAAGGAACAAGAAAGGGAAATAGAACTGCACGATTAAGTAGAAAAACTGCATGGATGCATCTTGTTCGAAATCAGAGAAAATTCCTTAAAGAACTCAAAGTCAAACAATTAGTCAACACAAAAACATATAGAAATCTTTACTCCAAAATTAAAGGAGGATATTTCAGAAATAGAAGACACATTAAACTCTACTTAACAGAGCATAAACTCTTTCAAGAAACAAAGAAAAAATGAAAACAAAAAGATTCATACCATTCAAGAGAAAAGTTCAAGGAAAAACAAACTATAGAAAGCGTTTAAGCCTTCTTAAGTCTCATCGCTTACGGGTTGTTGTACGAAGATCCTTAAGAAATATCACTGTACAAGCTGTAGAGTATCATCCAGAGGGAGATAAGACTCTCTTTTCTGTAACAAGTAAAGAACTCAAAGAGTTTGGATGGAAAGGCTATGGAAGAAATACTCCAGCAGGATATCTTGTTGGCTATCTCTTTGGAATGAAAGCACAACAAAAGAAAATTCATGACGCAATCTTAGATCAAGGATTGTATCTTACACGACAAGGGACTATTACCTTTAGTGTGTTGAAAGGACTTATTGACTCTGGGATGAAAATTCCTCATGATGCAAAAATATTCCCTCACCAAGAAAGAGTAGAAGGAAAACATATTTCAGAGGATGTTGCAAAACAGTTTGCAGCTACAAAAGCAAATATCCAAAAGGTGAAATAAATGGCAAAGAAAAATAGAAAATTCAAAGATGATAATGCGGAAAGCGGAATTGCAAAGGATAAAGGCTTTGATAGAGATGGCTGGAAACCAAAAACGGAATTAGGGAGGAGAGTCAAGAATGGAGAAATTACCAATATTGATCAAATCCTTGATAGAGGAACACCTCTTTTAGAATCACAAATTGTTGACATGCTCCTTCCAGGACTACAAGTTGATTTGCTTGAAGTAGGGCAATCAAAAGGAAAGTTTGGTGGTGGGAAGAGAAGTATTTGGAGACAAACGCAGAAAAAAACGAAAGAAGGAAATAAACCTTCATTTGCAACCATTGCAGTCTGTGGAGATGGGAATGGATATGTAGGTATTGGCTTTGGAAAAGCAAAAGAAACTGTACCTGCACGAGAAAAAGCAACACGAATGGCAAAACTCAATCTTATCAAAATTAAAAGAGGATGTGGATCTTGGGAATGTGGATGTGGACAAGCTCACTCTATTCCTTTTACTGTTGATGGAAAATGTAGCTCTGCTCTTTTCAAACTTATGCCTGCTCCAAAGGGAACAAAACTTTGTACAGAAAGAGAAGCACAAAAAATCCTTCGCTTTGCGGGAATCAAAGATGTGTATGGAAAAGCTCGAGGACAAACACGAACAAAACTCAATGTTATGTATGCATGTTTTGAAGCATTAAAACAACTTTCACAAGTAAAAATAAAAGAACAACATATCAAACAATTAGGTATTGTTGGAGGAAGGAATGAATAATATTGCTATCATCCGGATAAGAGGAAGAACAGGAGTGAATGGAAAAGTAAATGACACTCTTGATATGATGCGACTCTATAAACAAAATGGTTGCGTTATAGTTCCAAATAATCCTGTGTATCTTGGGATGATCCAAAGAGCAAAAGATTATATTACTTGGGGAGAAATTGATAGAGATACTTTCACCTTACTTTTTACAAAAAGAGCACGTGTTGCAGGAAATAAAGCACTCACTGAGGAATATCTTAAGCAACATCTTAAGATGGACTCCAAAGTATTTATTGAAGAGTTTTTTGGACAAAAAAAGAAACTAAAAGATGTTCCTGGATTGAAACCATATTTTAGATTAAGTCCTCCAGCAAAAGGCTTTGAGCGTGGTGGTATTAAGAAACCATTTAGTATGGGTGGCTCTCTGGGATATAGAAAAGAAAAGATTAATGAGTTAATAAAAAGGATGATCTAAAATGAAAAGAAGTACTCCAAAAAAGAAGAACAAAGGATTCCGAGGCTATAAATCCCATGGTTGGGGTAGTAAGAAAAAGCATAGAGGAAAAGGTTCTCGTGGAGGAAAAGGAATGGCTGGTACTGGAAAAAGAGCAGATACAAAAAAGCCAACCATCATTAATTTGTATGGAAATGACTACTTTGGAAAACGAGGATTTGTTGTTCCATGTGCAAAAACATACACTGCTATTAATCTGAGAGACTTGAATGTTCTTATTGAAAAGAAAGGTATTAAAGGAGAAATGAATCTGAAAAAGTTCGGATATGAAAAACTTCTTGCAACAGGAGAACTTCGAACAGCTATTACTATCACTGTAGAGCGTGCATCAGCACAAGCTATCGAAAAGGTTAAAAACGCCGGTGGCTCTGTAGTTACAAAATAATAAGATTTTCCTACTCATGTCTTTCCTCGATACAGTTTTAGTGAACTTACCAGAAGTTCAAGGACCACTTCAAAAGAAGTTACCATTTAAAGAGAAACTTCAGTGGACACTTATAATGCTGGTAGCATTTTTTGTTCTTGGTTTGATTCCTTTGTATGGTCTTGGAGAAAACTCTCTAGCACAATTTGAGTTTCTTTCAATTATCCTAGGAGCAAGTTTTGGATCTATTATTTCCCTAGGAATTGGACCTCTCGTTACCTCATCTATTGTTCTCCAATTATTGAATGGATCTGGTATGGTAAAATTTGATCTTAGTACGACAGAAGGAAAAAAACGTTTTCAAGGTGTACAGAAATTATTATCTCTCTTCTTCATTATCTTTGAAGCTGGAATTTTTGTTTTGATGGGCGGTTTAGCACCTTCTGCACTTCTTGATCCAAGTCAGTTTAGAGTTGTGGAAATGATTCTTATTGGACAACTGATTGTTGGTGGGATTCTCATTATGTTTATGGATGAGATTATTAGTAAATGGGGCTTTGGTTCTGGGGTATCTCTTTTCATTGCAGCTGGAGTTTGTTCTGAAATTATGATTCGAGCATTTAGTCCTCTCACGACAACAGGTGCATTTGCTTTTGGGTCATCACAAGACCCCATTGGAAAAGTGTGGGTTCTTATTCTTTCCCTGATGAACCAAAACCCAACAGGAGCAGTACTTGCACTTTCTTCTATCCTTGCTACAGTTCTCATTTTCTTTATCGTTGTGTATGTCCAAGCTATGAAAGTAGAAATTCCTTTATCCTTTGGAAGAATTCGAGGACATGGGATTCGTTGGCCTTTAAATTTTTTGTATACTTCTAATATTCCGGTTATTCTTATTGCAGCACTCCTTGCAAATGTACAACTGTGGGCGAGACTCTTAGAAAAATGGGGATATCCTTTCTTAGGAACCTATTCTGGAGCAAGTCCTGTCTCAGGATTTGTCCTTTGGATTACACCACAGAATCTTGTGCAAGCAGTTATCACGGGGAGTCTCACTTTTAGTCATCTTGCTCAAGCACTGGTATATTTACTTTTCATGGTGGTAGGAGCAGAT
>CAYJSK010000003.1:11338-22252 GCA_964372745.1 Candidatus Woesearchaeota archaeon | reverse complement strand
CTATTTTTAAAAGTGTACAAAGAGGAGGAAATGCAGTTGGGCCTTATGTTCTTGCGAATATAGCTGCTGCTGCTGCTTTACACTCAGGTATTGAAGATTGGAGTAAGGCTTTTCCTCAATCGGGTTGGTTAGAGAATATGCAGTTGTATGGTGGACTTGCGCTGTTTAATGCCGGTGTTTTGATTCCTAGTCTTCGAGAAGGTGTGGGAAATTATGTGAAGGATATTTTTAATTATGCACCAAATGAGCCAGTGACCTTACATCCCCCTATGAAGAGTGCTTTGCTTGTAGGAGCTTTAGGTTTTGGTCTAGCTAATGATTCTATTCGAGAGTCTAGTCGAGATGCTTTAGAGAAAATTGGAGATGATGTTGCCACTCTTGTTCATTATGAAAAGAAAGAGGAAGTTCCACAGCCAGAGCCACCACCAGTTCTTCCAGGTGATATTGGTGATCAAAAATTGGAAAGAGATATTACTGCTTACATAATGGATTTACGTTCTCGAAATCTTGCACGAGCAAGAGGGATTGAAGATTATTCTTTGTTTGCAAAAGATTTGCATAGTGGTGAGGTTTTTTTAGATGTTAATAGGAAGGTTCCTAGGCTTGCTGCTTCTACAAATAAAATGTATGTGCTTCTTGCTGCTGAACATGAAGTAGATGCCGGAAGGCTTGCATATTCAGGTCAGTTAGAATCCAATCTTATTGGAATGATTCGTTCGAGTAATAATGCCAGTACTGATTGGGTGATTGATAAAATTGGTGGGCAAGTGCGTGTGAATGAAATTGTTCAGGAGTATGGTTTTGGAGATACTGTTGTTGAAAAAATCAATGCAGCTGTTACTGGGGGAAGAACTCTCGGGAATAAAACCTCTGCAGAAGATCTTGCTGAACTTTTAGAAAAATTGTATCATGCTGATTTACCTCGATCTGATGATATGCGAAGAATTCTTTCTTTGAAAGCTTCTGGTCATGCAGATAGAATTTTTGATAGAACATGTATCCCTGGTGATGCGAAATTCCTTACACGAAATGGGGGGTATATAGAAAGTGTTGAGGATAAGACAGGGTTTATTTGGGGTGCAAATACTGATGCTGGACTTGTGACTTCACATTTTTATAATCGTGAGAGGGATCAAACCACGGTTGTTCCTTATGTTGTTGCGTATCTTATTGAAGATGAGAATGCAAAGCCTGATGGTTTTCGAGGTGATGCGAATGCTTGGGGAAGAGCAAAGAGTGAAACTATGCGAAGTATTTCTGAGGCAACTTTCTGGTCTCTTCTAAAAAGATATTCAGATATTGCTCCTTCTTGTAAAACTCATAATGGGGTGCATCCGAAATGACTGCTTCTCAAACAGTTCGTAGAGGAAGTTTAGCTCTTGTTGCATTACTTGCTGGAGGAAATCTTCTTCCTAATAGTTGTGTGAATAAAAAAGTTGTTGTTGCACCAGAACCAGTTGTTGTAGAAGAGCCTGTATCTTCCTTTGGAGAACAAGTAGAAAGATTAAATAGAGTTAATCCCCAGTATGCTTTAACTGAAAGAGATCTTGTTGCTTTAACACGTATGCTTTACTTTGAGGATAAGTTTGATCGCAAACTTCCGAGTGATGCAGAACAAAAAAAAGGGTATGCTGCAGTTGCTGAAGTGATTAAAAATAGGTTTCTTTTTGATACTTGTGGAGAACATGCTCCTATAAAAAATCCTACATGTCAGAGTTCTGAGAGATTTGTTCATTATGATGGAGATCAAGGCTTAGCAGCGGTTATTGAACAACATGCTGTCATAAGTGGTCAAAGGATTTATCAGTTTACTTCTCAAAGTGATTTTTCACGCTATTTTACTCTTGCTTCTTTAGCACAAGGAATAGATTTTACACGGAACACCGAAGAGAAACACCAAATAGATTTAGCATACAATGCCTTAGTAGGTGTTCTTGATGGGAGTATTTCTCCTCTTACTGAAGGTGCTTTATCCTATAAAAATAGCGATACTACCAATCAAGTGTGGAATGATAAACAAGTCTTTCTTCTTCCCTCTGATGAGTGTGATGATTTGCGTATACCTATAGGTCCAAAAGGAAGGGCCTCAGTTCGTGATGGAAGTGCTCGTTGTCGTATTGAACAGTCTTATGTTCATGATCGTACAAAAGTAATTGGGAGTCATGATTTCTATACTGTTGTTGAAGGAGATAGAAAAGAAGTTGTCTGGGATAATCCTAATAGGAATACGTATGTGGATGGTGTTTGTACAAAGGGGCCTTGTAGATAAGTTGTTACATTTCTCAACCAAAGCTATTTAAAAGTTCCACGTCACGGTCACACGTCTACAGAAATTTTGAGGAGTGATGACAGTGATTTATGGATTAACAGAAACTTTAGAGGATAAACTGCGACTTTTTCGTAGTATGGCTTTTGATAATAAGGCTATGCTTGCTTTTTTAGATGATCATACTATAGAAGATATTCCTCATATTGATGAAAAATGTGTAATCTTTTCTTTAGAAGGAGCATCTGATAAGAGTCTCAAATATGTTGTCCACCCAAAAAAATATACTCGTATTGATGCATTCCATCAAAGTGTGAACCTTCGAGGATTAAAAAACCAGATGTTTGTACAGGATATTGATGGTGTGCAAAAGCTTTCTTCACCTGGTTTTTATGAGGGCATTGTTGGACTCTTAGGAGAGTTTACTTATCTTCCAGGCAATAATCTCAAGTATCCACCAAAAGTTTTTTCTCCAGAACCCGATAGAGTTCTCTTTCATTTTCAAACATTGGATCAGACGCTTGCTCAGATGCATGCAAGGAAGATTATCCACAATGATGTCAAACCAGGGAATATCGTCTATAGTAAAGAAAGACTCCATCTTATTGATTTTTCTACTTCTGTGAATTTTACCGAGCATCTTTCGGATAGAACAAATCCAGAAGTATCTAAGAGAAACATTTTTGGAACTGCAGGTTTCTTATACTTAGGTGTTGATCGTTCAAAGGATTATTTTGCTTTAGGAGTAAGTTTTGTCAAGGTTCTTGATACGAAATTAGATCTAGGAAGAGTAAATATTCAGAATAGGGGGTGCTTAGACATCTATAGTTTTGAACTTGATATGCGCCGTGAACTTACCAAAAAGTATGGCTATTCTTTTACAGAGTATTTTGCTGATCTTATGCATCGAAAACCAGAAATTAATTTAGATTATGTTGCAGAAACACTTGCTCTTCATCCTCCTGAACCTGGTGTGAAAGTGAGTTATACTTTTGATGTAGGAAATACGACCTTTGTCCCTGAAGCACATTCTTCTTCTGTTTCTTTTGGATCTGTATGAAAAGATTTAATAAGAATAACAAAATCTTTGAGTAGATATGGGCCTGTAACATAGCTTGGATAGTGTGTGGGGCTTCGGTGCATTATTGTGAAGATACCCCAATACCTGGGTTCGAATCCCAGCAGGCTCATTCCTCTTTAAAAAGCCTCTAGAAGCCTTACAAAGGCTAAAGCAAAGATATATAAAGTCTCTCGCTCTTTCTTTTTCTAGGCCCACCACGAGAATACTCAATGGAGCAGAAGAAGAAATTCCCAGCTATGAGCTTGGGGGTTAGTGTTGTGGGCGATACTATTCATAGTATTAAAAGACATAAGAAAAGTTAGAACAAGTTCATATTTACTGAAATACGTCATAGAATTAGGCAAAGATGAAGAAGAATAAGGAAAAGAGTTAGGTAAAAAGCCTTGTGCTTGGTGAGCAGTAAAGCAGCGTTAGCTGAATGTGTTCTTGTTCTCATTGGAGGAAAAAACAATGGGAAAAATCAGTCCAGTATCGGCAAAATATATTATTCATACCAGTATCACGATTGAGGGTACTGTGGATAGACCAGACATTATTGGTGCTATCTTTGGTCAGACAGAAGGGCTTTTAGGTTCAGATTTAGAACTGAGAGAGCTGCAAAAATCAGGAAGAATAGGAAGAATAGAAGTTAATACTGATATTAAGGCAGGAAAAACGAATGGAATGATTATTATTCCTTCGAGCTTGGATAAAACGGAAACTGCAATTGTTGCAGCTGCAATGGAGACTATTCAACGAATAGGGCCTTGTAATGCACTTGTTAAAGTTCAAAAACTCGAAGATGTGCGTATTTCTAAGAGAGCTTTTGTTATTCAAAGAGCAAAAGAACTTTTGAAGTCTTTTACAGAGAATGAACTTCCCGATTCACAGGAAATGGCCGAAGAAGTCGCGCAATCTGTGAGAATGGGAGAAGTTGTTGAATGGGGAAGAGAACGGCTTCCTGCAGGACCTGGAATTGATGAGTCTGAAGAAATCATTCTTTGTGAAGGACGAGCAGATGTCTTGAGTCTTTTGAAGTGTGGATTTAAGAATGTCATAGCTTTGAATGGAACTTCTGTACCAGAGTCTCTTATTCCTCTCTGTGCAGCAAAAGTGGTTACACTGTTTGTTGATGGGGATCGTGGTGGAGATCTGATTACGAGAGAGGTACTTGAAGTTATTGAAATAGACTTTGTTGTTAAAGCTCCTGATGGAAAAGAAGTTGAGGAGTTGACACAAAAGGAAATCCATAAAGCTTTACGAGGAAGAATCACTGCAGAACAAGCAAAGCTTGATTTGAAAGATGGTGTTCCTACAAGAAATGGACAATTGAAGCCTCAATATAATCGACAAGATAGCTATAGAGGGCCTGTTCGGGCTCCTGTTGGACAACAAATGGCTCAGCCAGTTGCACGAACGCCTCCTGCTGTAGCTCCTAAGAGTATTGTGTCTGATGAGCAGAAGAAAAAGTTTAAACTGATGCTTGAAGATCTTGTGGGTACACGAGGAGCCTACCTTCTTGATGGAAATATGACTATGCTCGGGAAAGTTCCTTCTACAGAATTGCAAGGAACTCTGCGAAGTGTCAAAGGGGTGCAAGCAATTGTGTTTGATGGAAGTATTACTCGAGATTTGATTTTGCTTGCAGAGAAGCATGGAATTAATTCTCTTGTTGCTATGGATTCTAAAGTGCGACCACAAGAAACAAAAATCAATATCTATACTATGCAGTCTTTTGCTGCTTAGCTTTTTTTATTAATTTTTTGGGATCCGAATACTCCTCAGCTTGGGATAGCTTTTGATCTAGAATGAGTTTACTTTACTACAAAATTATTTAAAGTTCTTTAGTTTTCTTTTTACTATGGTTTCCTTTGAAAGTATTTTTTCCTGGTTTCGTGCTCCTCAAAAATTTTGGAT
The DNA here is from genome assembly GCA_964372745.1 of Candidatus Woesearchaeota archaeon. Lineage (GTDB taxonomy): Archaea > Nanobdellota > Nanobdellia > SCGC-AAA011-G17 > GW2011-AR17 > JAGVZZ01. The sequence continues at coordinate 17,009 of CAYJSK010000003.1, read as the reverse complement.
GTATAATGGGATACGTATTCCTTCTGGATATATCCCTTTGGATGTATGGCAAAAAAAACATTATTCTGAGCAAGTAAATGGAAATAGTATACGTGTTTTTGAGGGAAAATATACTTTTGTATTTGATAAAGAGAATAAGGATTATCAATTATTTCTAGAACAATGTAAAGAGGATACGAAAAATTTACGAAAAGAATTTACGAAAGAGCTTAAGACTAGAGATTTGCCTTTACGTGGTACACAAAGTAGAGTTGGTGTGAATGTAAAAGCAAATACTTTTAGTGTTAGTTTTTTGATTAGGCCTCCTTTTTTTGCATCTCAAGAAGATAAAAGTGAAGAGAATAGATGGCAGGGTAAAGGTCTGGATTTTGTTCTTCATTTTGATGAGGATCATCGTTTTCATACTGCTCGATTTATGTGGAATGGGTTTTCTCGACTTTCTGTTTTTAAACATGATGCGATTAAAGATTTGAATAATGCTGCTCAGGCTCTTTCTGGATCTTATGGTGATTGGCCTTTGATGGCAAAAATCCTTGCAGATATTCTTGAGAAGTATGTTGAGTATCTTGATTATGAAAAGGTTGCTTAATAATTACTGGATTATTTGAATTCTTAGGCCTTCTGGTCCGTTGACCATATCTCCTTTGTAGATTTTGTGTCCTTTCTTTTCTAATTGTTTTTTTACTTCTTCAAAATTATCTACTTTAAGTGCAAGGTGATTTATGGATTGTTCTTTGACTTTTCCTTTAAATAAAGCTAAGACTTGTTCTCCTACTTGTAGAAAGATCTCTCCTGTGAATTCGTATTTTACTTTCATTCCAAAACACTCTACAAAGAATTCTTTTGCTTTTTTAATATCTGAAAAATATATTGCAATGTGATCGATTCCTGTTGCCTTTGCCATTTTTAAAAAAGTGGCAGGCCATCTGAAATGGATATAGAATGTATCCAAAGTTTGATCCCAGCTTTTTCTCCATCTCGCGGCCCTCAAGACGCTCGCATGAATACGTAGAGCTGCTCCATTCCTGGCCTGACTCGATTTATACACACACAAACCCAAGAGGACGAAATGTCATTGTCCAAGCGGGACTTTGCATAGCATTACATACCTCTTTCAGACTTCAGTCCGTCGTATAGTCCATTTACGGTACAAGTGAGGACTAGCCACCCACCTAGCCTGCCAAGAAATTAATTCTTTTTTCTTTTATTAATGTTTTGGAATAGATTTATATAGATGCTTTTCTTAGTTTCTTTTATTTGGGGAGTGATGAGGTGATGAAAAAAATATTTTTAGTGCTTATGACTTTTTATGTAGTGAGTTTATTATTCTCTTTCTCTTCAGCATATAATTTTAATGGGACAGTCTATAATATTTCTGGTGTTGCTTTGAATAACACTGTGGTAAATGTTTCTATTCGAGCTTTAGATTTTACTGTTATTGGATCAAATAGTTCGACAACAAATGCTTCTGGTGCTTTTAATTTTAATGTGACCGATAATACCACTTGGTTATATCAAACGAGTGTAACATATTCTCAGGATGGTGCGGTACAGTTTATTGGACAAAATCTTCCTTTCTTTGATTATTATATGGCTACTCAACTTTCTGGAATTAGTTTTTATTTGAGGCCTGCTGGGACGATAAATATTACTGCATATAATGCGAGTTGGGCTCCAACAATGTTCCAATATAAAATCATTGATACACAATTGGGTTTTCCCATTTCTGATGGTTTCACTAGTTATGTTAGTAATGTTGTTGTGACTGTGCCTAGGGATAGAAACTATTCCATTATGATTTTCCCTAATCAAAGTCTTCCTGTGTTTTTTGATTGGACTAATTTTTCTTCTCCTAATTCGTATAATATGAGTAGCATTTCGAAGTATTCTAATTATAATATTACTACAAGAACTTTACATAAAGAGTTTAATACCTCAATGAGTATGTCTCGTGTCACTGGGTATTTTAAAAATATGACCAATCCCATTGAAGGATGGAATTCTTTAAGCATAGTTCCTTATCTTTTAGAACCAGGAAATGCTGTGTTTATTGATAATGGGGATATGCCTTACAATATGAGTGCCTTTTGGCAAATGATGGGTCAAGCGAATCAGACTGGAGATTTCTATAATATCTCTGGTGCTGGGGTAGGATATTTTAATATTACTCTTCCTGCACCTGCTGAGGGAGCAAATTATTTATTTTTTGGAGCAGCACTAAATGGTTCTCATTATTATGGGGGTTATGTGAATCTTACCAATTTGAGTTATGGTGCTTCAGGAAGGACTGTGAATATTAGTTTGTATGGATTAACTGGAAATAGAGAGAATATTTCTATGAATTCTGCAAATAATTGGCAAGAAGTGAATATTACTACTCTGAGAAAATCTGTGACTTTACTAAATGCAAGTAATGTTTCCCTTTCTGGCTTGTCTGCGAATGTTGAAACGACATTAGATTACTCTTCTTACGGATCAATGGAGTTTACTTTGGTGTCTGATATTAATCAAGATAAATCTGCTAATTTCTCTCTTCCTCTCTTAAATGTTACTGGGATTAAAGAAATAAATATTTATACACAGCAATATGCACCTAGACGTGCAAGCTTTACTACTGCTCAAGTGAATAGTGCATTGAATGTGACCTTAAAGTCTTTTACTCCAGGAGAAATTGATGGATCTATTGCTTCGTCAAACCTTTTCATGGCATTGTATTATTCAAATGCAAGTTGTGATGTGCCGAATCCTACACGTGCTTGTCAGATAGGTAGTACAGAAAATATGCAGGATAGTAATCCTATGAAGTCTATCATGGGTGGAGGGAAGGTGAGTTTCCGGATGGGGACAGGAAATATTAGTGTGCATTATGTGAATGTTGATATGCTTGCTTCAGGACCCCCAGATGCTTTGTTTGATGATTCCACCACAAATGGAAGCTCTGGAGATAGTTTTAGTGCAGCTTTGCGATTTGGGTCTGGTGGACCAGATATTTATGATTTTATCCTTGTTGCATTCCCTTATTCTGATGCTTCTGGAGGTTTAAATGAGAATAGTTCTGTCAATATCTCTGTGAAATATTTTTATGATGATAATTGGCAGTTGATTTGGAATAGTACTGTGAATGGAACTGATGCTTCAGCACTTGCAGGAAACTTTTCACACTATAGCCTTTTCCAGAATGATTGGCAAGTTTTGATGAATGCAAATAATACTTGTGGAAGTAATCAAACTCTTGTTGCCTCTGCTCCTTGTTTCATTAATAAATCTGAGAATAAAATTTGGTTACGTATCCCTCAGTTTTCTGGGACTGGACCAAGTGTTACAGGAAGTGTTGTTTCTGCGATTAGTTCTTCTTCAAGTAGTAGTTCTTCTTCTAGTGCAACTGCTGAAGGGGGAAAGACTGAAGATGATAAAGTTATTTTAGATGAGGGGGAAGAAGTTATTCAGCAAGCTCCTGAAGAGATTGTATATGATCCTGGAGTAGAATCTTTCGATGATTTTGGAGATTGGGTGGAAAGTGGAACTCATTCTGTTGATGCTGAAGAAGGTTCCATGTATACATTTACTTTTATCAGTAGTGATTATCAAGAGGAAGAACATTTTATTACTGTACAAGATGTGAATATTGAACAATCTTCTGTGACTCTTTTGATTCAAAGTGAGCCCCAAGAGATTATTCTTTTCTTAGGTACTGGGAGAGAAGTTGATCTGAATGCTGATGGAGAAAATGATTTACTTATTGTTCTTGATAGTCTTAGTAGTGAAGGGATTGCTTCTTTACAGTTTAGTAAGTTAGATACATGGATAGAGAGAGAACAAGGGGATGTAGAAAGTGTTGAGGAGGTATCTTCAGGATCTTCTGTTTGGCTTTTAGTAGGAGCTCTTTTGCTCTTTGTTGTTACTGTACTTCTGCTTTACTTTTCTTTCATTAGAACTAAGAACAAAGGGTAAGAAGGTTTATAAATTTCTTTCTTTTCTCTTTTAGAACATGATTCCAAGAAGAGGGTTTGCACGTACAGAAATTTTAATCTTAGTTTCTGTGATTTTGGTTCTTTCTACTTTCACTATTTTGAGTTCTCAAAGTCTTCTTCCTACAGGTTTTGCTGTTGCTGATTGCGTGGATGAAGAAGGTTATATTATTGATGATTCCCTTCAGCAAAGTGTTGAAACAGATGGAGATTATCTTGTCTATAAAGATGATAGTGCTGGTGATTGGGATATTTATGTCTATGATCTTTCTTCTGGATCGAGTAGTCAAATTAGTTCTTCTGCTTATACAAATGTTCATCCAAGTATTGGAGGAGGTTTTGTTGTTTGGCAGAGTCTTGTTTCTGGTGTTTGGCAGGTGTATGTGTATGATATTTCTACAGGAAGTTCTGAAGCAATAAGTTCAAGTAGTTCACATCAAGTCTCCCCAGATGTTTCTTCTGATTGGGTTGTGTGGAGTGATTTTCGAAATGGTGATTGGGATATTTATGGTTCTTCTGCTGCTCTAGAATACGAGCTTTTTGGAGGTGATGGTGATCAAACACAACCGAGAGTAGAAGGGAATTATTTGGTGTATACTGATGACATAGGTGGGAATGATGATGTGTATTTGTATGATTTTCTTTCTGGGACTTCTTTGCAAGTAAGTAGTAGTTCTGGAGATGATGTTCTAGCGGACACTGATGGTGAATATATTGTGTGGCAGAATGATGATTCTGGAAGTTGGGATATTTATGCTTATGATATTTCTTCTGGAGAAAATTTTGTGGTAAGTGAGGAGAGTAGTGATGAAGAATTTCCAAGAATTTCTGAAGGTGTTGTTGTGTGGGAAGAGGATTCTGAAATTTATTTTTCTGAGCTGTCTTCTTTAGAAGTTACTGCTCTTACTGAAGATGGTTTTATTAAATATACCCCGGTCATTTCTTCTGGATATGTCTATTGGATTGATGAACAGAATGATAACCAGGATATTTACGGCTCTGCTTTAGGAAGTGTTTGTAGTACTACAACTGTTACAACCGATAGTTGTCTTCAAGAGGGAGATGATGCAGAACTTTGGACTGATGAAGGATGGAGTGCAACGATTAGTAGTGCTTATGAAGATGAAATTGTGTATATGGTCGGCTATGGTGATGGGACTTGTACTAGTACAAGCTCTACATTTTATCTTTATTCTGTGGTCTATGATGAAAGTTCTGGAACATATGCTACGGATGAACTTGTAGATACCTTGACTGGAACTGTAGAAAATTATCCTGATGAAGGGTATGATGTAGCTTATGCTTATTGGACTGCAACTGGTGAAGATACTTTTTATTATTTCATTAGTGTTCTTGGTGATGAAGGTGCTGTCGGAGATAGTTTATTTGTGTGTTCTACAGGAAGTATTTGTGATGTAGAAAGTATTTCTATTTCTGATGCAGAAGAAACTTTAGCTGCATTGCTTGGAGAAAGTGCTGAAGAAGAAGGTGTTGAGTGTGTGAGTGATGATGATTGTAGTAGTGGCTATAATTGTGACTCTGGTTCTTGTGTTACAGATACTGTTGATTGTAGTGCAGCATGGGATTGTTCTAATGTAGAGTGGTCCGATTGTTCTGAGGGGGTGAGTACTAGAGATTTGACTTTATGTACAACGGTTCCGGAAGATGACGCTTGTTATGCAGATGAATATTTACCTGAAAGT
>CAYJSK010000003.1:0-11328 GCA_964372745.1 Candidatus Woesearchaeota archaeon | reverse complement strand
TTCTATTGATACTTCGACTGGTGCTGGGAGTAGTGTGGAAAGTAGTTTAGCTGCTGCAGAAAATCAAGAAGTTCCTTTTTTCAGTTGGGTGCAGTTATTACTGGTTGTTGGGCTTTTGATTGGGTATTATGCGTATAGGAGATAGTATTTTTGAAACATAGGGGCCATCTTGTTGATAGCCTAGCTTTTTGTAATATTCTCTTACTCCAATCCCTGAGATGACTACTAGTTTATTTTTGTTATTCTCTTTACAAAGATCCTCTGCTTTTTTGAGGAGCATTTTCCCAAAGCCTCTGTGTTGCACATCTCCAGATTTCTTAATATCTATTGCTGCACCATAGACATGAAGCTCTCGAATGATTGCAGTATCTGGTGTTATTTCTGTTCTTAGTTGTTGAGATGGGAATCGTAGACGACAGAAGCCAATGATTTCTTTTTCTTGTTTGAGAGAAATAAAAAACTCTTTTCCTTGTGAGGCTGTATATTCTAAGACTTGTAGTTCTGGATGTGTAATAGGAGATTTTATTTCATTGCAACGAATGCAGGTACAATGAAGATTTCTTTTATCCATGTATTCTTAGAGCAGTTGACGAAGGTTTGTTTTGTCAACACCATCAAGCGTTTGTTTTGTAGGGATGTCTCTTTGTATGCGCATGATTCTTACATATTCTGGAACTTGTGGTTTGAATTCTGCGAGCAGTTTTATGACTTCTTCTGTACGTATTGGAGTAAATGTTCCTGCGTTGTACATTTTTTCTAATTCCGTTCCTGGCATGACCATACATGGATAGATTTTTAACATATCTGGGCGAAAGTCTTCTTGAAATATTGACATGAGATCATTTTTATCCTCTGGAAGACCAAGCATCATATGTGCGAGCACTTTGAAACCTAGGTCTTTGAGAATTCTACATGCTTGTTTTGTATCTTCTACGGTATGCCCTCTGTTCGTTATCTCTAGTACATGATTGTCTGTTGTTTGTACACCAAGCTCTACTCGAGTACAGCCTTGTTCAAGCATGAGGTTTGCATGTTGTTCTTTTGACCAGTCTGGTTTTGTTTCTATGGTTAAACCTACACAACGGATTTTTGCTGTTTCATTTCTTCTTTGTTCTTCTCTTAATGTGCTTGTTCCTTTTCTTGCAAGAATTTTTTTTTGGATTCTTTTTGTTCGTTCAGGAGTTATGTTTCCAGGAAGTTCAAAAAACTCTTTGAATGCGTCAAAAGTAAAATCAAAGTCGTTCATTGCTTTCAAGGCATACATGATAAATTCATTTTGGTATTCTTCTGGGAATGCTGGGAAAGTTCCTCCTTGAATAATGAGCTCTGCTTTTTCACAAGATTGGTTGAGGAGGTAAAATTGTTCGAGACGATTGAAAACAGTTAAGTAGGGATCATAGAAATTTCTCATGCTTCGCATGGTTGAAGGTTCTGTACCTGTGTAGCTTTGTGGTACGTCGCCAAAATAAGAACCAAGACCACCTGGGCACATAATGCAGGTACCGTGAGGACAGTTGGAAGGCATGGACATAATTGCAATAGGGGTTACACCAGATTGCGTTCGCATAGGTTTCATGATAAGAAATTTTAGCTTTTCAAATTGTTCTTTGTTTGCGTGCATCAAAATGTCAATAATAGAAGGGAAGTCTTTTGGAGTATATTTTCTACAGAGTTCTCTACGTAGTTTGAGTACTTCTTCTGTACTCTTTATGTTTCTCTTTTCAATTTCATGGTAGAGCTCTGTATATAATGTGTCCATCTGTGCGTGGAATAGGGAAAGATTTAAATAGCTTCCTCTCTCTTTTTGCTTTATGGGGAAAGTTTTAGGGGTTGCGCTATGGAAGAGAGTTCTTGCGTATTTTATTGATGTGGGTCTTCTTTCTTTTCTGGTTTTGAGTCCACTTACGGAGCCTTTGACTTTGGATCTTGAAAGCGGAAAAGGGTTCTTTCAAAGTTTTGCATCTTACTCAGGAAGTTTTAGTAGTGATTATTTATGGTTTGCTTTTGTCTTTGCTTTTTTTATCTTAGTTTATTTTACTGTGCTCGAGTGTTGGTTTGGGCAGACTGTTGGGAAAATTATTGTTGGTTTGCAGGTTGAAGGAACAAAGAAAAAACCTGTAAGTCTTTTGCAAGCAATTATTCGAAATATTACGAAATTATCGGGAGTATTATTGACTTTAGATACTTTGTATATACTCTGGAAAAAAGGGGAACAAAGATATTTTGAAATGTTAAGTGATACCCATGTTGTGGAAGAGGTGAAGAGAGATGCATAAGTTTTTGAAAATCTTTTTATTTTTAGTTGTTTTATGGTCAGGAAGTTATTTAGCTTCCCTTTATCTTTTTACTGAGGATGGATATTCTCCTGGAAGTGAAATAGTGGTGATCCCGGTTGAAGGGATGTTGACTTTGAAAGGTGGTGGGTCTTTGTTTTCTTCTTCAACATCAGGTGAAGGGCTTGTGGAAAAAATAGAAGCTGCAAATGAAGATGCGTCTGTCAAGGGAATAGTTTTAGAAATTAATTCGCCAGGTGGGACGGTGATGGGTTCAAAGATTGTTGTGGATGCTTTGAGAAAGGTAGATAAACCTGTGGTTGCAGTGATTACTGAGTCAGGAACTTCAGGTGCGTACTGGGTTGCTTCGCAAGCAGATTATATTGTTGCAGATCAGCTTTCTATTGTGGGGAGTATTGGTGTTTTAGGTTCTTATTTGGAGTTTGGTGGGTTACTTGAAGATTATAATGTGACGTATCAGAGATTGGTTACTGGTGAATACAAGGATATTTCTACACCATACAGAGATATGACTGCTGAGGAAGAAGCTTTGATTATGGAGCGATTGCAAGGAATTCATGAGTATTTTGTTGCTGATGTTGCTGCTGGAAGAGGGATGGAAGTGGAAGAGGTTTCTGCTTTGGCAAATGGATTATTTTATTTAGGGCAAGATGCAGTGCAAAATGGGCTTGTTGATTATATAGGTGATAAGGAATATGCTATTGCTCTTACAAAAGAATTAGCTGGCATTAGTGATGGTGATGTTTCTGAGTATAGTGAAGAAGAAAGTTTTTTTGAACAAATGACGAAGGATTATTTGGCTTATTCTTCGTTTTATATCGGGAAGGGTATTGGAACGATTTTGTTCTCTGTAGAGAGTTCTGCTGTGGATATTCGTGTGTAGAAAAGTATAGGATTCTCAAGCGATAGGTTTATATACTCAAAGGTAAAAATTTTACGATTGTAGAGAGACAAAAATGACTAGAGCTAATAGGTTTGGTGGAGATACAAGAGCTGATACGGTAAGTATGCTTACTTGTAATAATTTTACTTGGAAGCTGGGTGCACATAGAGATGGTTGGGAGCTTTTGAATTGGAGAGAGCAAAGTAGTATGCCTGGAAGTGCGGATTACACTGCTTCTAGTAAGGGATATATGAATTCTTTAGAGACTATTTGGGGTGATAGGGATGGTCAAGGACAAAGAGTTGCTGCTAGTGAGGATAGTCGTCTTGAAGAATGGTTATCAGAAGGTTATCATCCACATCCTCAACTTAAAAATCAAAGAGGTTTTGGTTTTCGAGTTATTAGTTTTCAAGAGCCTGATAAAAGTTCTCCTTTAGGCATATATATACTTGAGGTTCCTACAGTACTTAAATTTGCAGGAATTGCTTCAGAACATGTTGAGTTTAGTACAATAGAGGGTAGGCTCATTCAAGAACAGGTTTTCCCTAGGAATATAGATTGTCTTATAGAGCTTGCACGATTAAAGAAGGCAAAAAAGGCTATTGGTGCTTATCGTCAGATACAATCTGGAGATAATTTGATTTTTACTGTTCGTTATAGATAAAAAAAGAGTTGAATATATATGGGTAGACGATGGAAGAAGGAAGAGCTCTTGGTATCAAGGATTATGTGGTTACAGAAGAACCCTATTATGAGCCGGTAGGCAATGAAATAGAAATATTTGAAAGTGCTTTTCGTTTGCGAAGGCCTTTAGCAATTCTTGGACCTACTGGTTGTGGAAAAACTGCGTTAGCAACATATATGGCTTATAAATTAAGAAAGGAACTTATTCAAAAAGATCCTTCTCTTCAGTTTCCTTATATTGAAGTTCCTTGTCATGAAGATCTTACTGTTAATGATCTTGTAGGAAGATATGGTTTTGACAATGTATGGCAGCCTGGGCCTTTGTATCTTGGTGCTAAACATGGTGGTATTGTTCTTCTTGATGAAATTGTTGAAGCACGAAAAGATGCAATTGTTATGATTCACTCTTTAGCAGATGATCGAAGACATCTTCCTGTTGTGAAAAAAGGAGAAGTTCTTGTCCCTCCAGAACATTTTATGCTTGTTGCGTGTTATAATCCTGGGTACCAAATTCGATCTCGAAATTTAAAACCGAGTACGAGACAAAGGTTTGTTACTTTAGAAATGGATTATCCTTGTGCAGACATTGAGAAGAAAATTCTTTATAAGAAAACAGGGATTGATGAGCCGGGTGCTGATATCTTTGTTACTTTAGGAAATCATATACGGAAAGCTGCAAAAGGAAGTAATGATTTGAATCTTCAAGAAGGAGCAAGTACAAGGCTTTTGGTCATGGCTGCAGAATTTTATCAAAGAGAAAAATACTTAGGAAGAGAGCCTAATATTAAAGAGATTGCACGTGTGACTATTTTTAACCCAGTTTCTACTGAAGAAACGGATAGAAAGACTCTTGAAGAAATGCTTACTTGGTGATATCTCGATCATGAATACTCTCCGATTTGCTGTACAAGCGAGTAAACGTTTGGGAAAGGTAAGTACTTTTCTTCAAGAAGAGGTTTTTGTAGGAACAGATCCTGAAGTAACTAAACATTTTTGGAATGATGTTGTTCTTGATGTTTCAACAGAGAGCTTAGAAACTGTTCTCAGGCGTCTTGAGCAAGAAAGAATTTCTATGGCCTTTAAGGAAACATTAGAGCCAGAAAGAATTCATACCACTGAACAACCTATTGATAAGGATATTTATACGAGAAGAGTTGAACATGTGCGAAGAACTGTAGAAGTTCTTGGAATGACTGAAAATTCAGAAGTTGCACTTTCTTTTTTTGAAGCAAGGAGAAAATTATTTAGTTCACGAAGGCAATATAGTTTTGATGATGTTTTATATCATTACTTCCCTCATGAGCAATCCATTCAAAGAGTTCATGATCTTCGAGAACTTGTACAAAAAGATCTTCTGCTTTCAAATAAATCACGTTTGAGGAGATTTACTCAAGAAAAATATTTTGCGAAGCCTCCTCTACGAAAGAAAAAAGAGCAAAGAGGATTTAAAAATTATGCTACACTTTTAGATATTGTTTTAGATTTTCATCCGAATAATAAAGAACATTTCATTTCTGTGTGTGATGCTTTAGATGGGATCTCACATACTATGGAAGAGTATTATGTCTCTTTTCCTGAGTCAGAAATTTCTTGTGAGGCTGTGGCAAGTCTTATTAGAGAGAAGCATATTTCTTATTTTGGAAGAAATTTCCCTGTAGCTCTCAAACAGTTTACTGATCTTTCTTTGGGGTTAGTTCATAAACAAATGGAAGCAGGTTCTTTGGCAAATGTAGAGCTTGCCTTAGATACTATTTTTAGTAAGGATCCTGTGAGAAATAAAGACATCCTTTTTCTTGGAGCCCATACAAAATCTTATAGTAAAGAGTCTCTTGTTGATATTGTTACAGAACAAAGTACTCTTCTTCGTGCAAGAAAAATTGAAGAAATAAGGGGGGTCCATAGAGAGCTGAACAAAGCTAATGGGGTTGGTCTTCCTTGGAGAGCTGTTGCTCAAGAAGTTCTTCGTCAATCAGATTTAGGTACCTATGGGCAATTTTCTGATCTTACTCAATTCTTTAATCGTTTTACTGGAGTTGATGAACGTTATAGAAAAGAGTTGTTCCAAGCTTTGTATACTGGTTCTCTTCGAGCTGATTCTAAATTGATTATAAAAAGATTAGAAGAACAAAGAAAGAAAGGAATTTATAGAACTCTTCGTACACAGTTAGGTCTTGAGAATTGGCTTACACTTCTTCAAAGAGAAGAACATGCAGAGAGTATCGCTTTTACAGGAGAGGATTTTTTCTTAACCTATGTAGGATATATCCCCTCTGCTCAAACTATTTCTGTTCCTATTAAGTATGCACAGTCTATTACTCTCACTCAACTTGTAGAAAGGGTCTCTCATAAGTATGTTTCTGATCCTGTTTGGAAAAGAGTATTAGAAAAAACGTTAGAAGAAGAGGCAAAGCTTGTCCCACCAGGATCTAAAGAAAAAACATTTGGAAGTATTTTAGGAATAGCAGGATATACCTTAGCTGTAGAAGACTTTGAAAAGGTATATTCTCTTGGAAAAACACTTCATGGAAATTCTCGATCAGATTTTTATAATCTTAGTTTTATGTATCTTCATCATTGTGGGGCTAAAGATGGACTTGTTGATGTTCAGAGATTAAGTTCTCTTCATTCTCCAAGTGTAGCTTCTTTTTTGGAGAATAAATATTATAGATTTTTTAAAGAGTCTACTTCTCGAGATTTTTTAACTGGTGACATAAAAAGATCTTATGAAGAACATAAAGGTTTTACTGATTTTCCTGCAGTTGTTCAGAGTTTTTGTGCATTTAAACCAGAAAATGTAGAAGCTATGGAAGTTGCAGCAAGTGCATTAAGAACTATTTATGATATCACTCGTCGTGTGAATTGTAGTTCAGAGTCCATTTCGATAACTTGTGAAAGGTTTGCTCACATTCTTTGTGAAGGGAGAGAAGAATGGCTTTAGGGAAGTCTAAAGAAGAAATGGATTTGCTTTTGAAACTTTTAGAGAAAGCACTTTGGGAAGAAAAAAGTCTTGAAATGGTTTCTGGGAGAATGAAAAGAATATTTAAGGGGCATGGTGCACAAGCGCAAACTCTTTTGAATATAACTTATAGTGTTGTTTCTCGTGAGGATAATCCTCTTCAAGTTGCAGAGCTACTTTCTCAAAGATTAAGAGCACAAAAAGTAGAAGCATATATGGCAGTGGCTGAGCAAGTTGCACTCACTCAAAGAGTTGTTCCTTATTCTTCTGTTGCAGAAAGTGTTCTTCATGATGGTTTTGATGCTGAACGATATGCGTCTTTTTCTGCATTGACTTCTTTTATTTCAAAGAATTATCCCCCTCGAAAAATTAAAGGTGATACTTTTGAAGTAAAACCTCGGTTGTTTAGAGAGTTCTATCAAGGACGATTGAAAGGGTTAGCTTATGGTACATTACGAGATGCTTTAGAAAATCATAATGATGCAGATTTAGACTTGGAGGATAGACTTGAAACAAGAATCCTTAGGGAAAATTCTTATGATGATTGGATAAAAATTCTTGTGAGTGAAGTTGAGCAAGCGGAAATTATTCCTATTGCAAAAAGGAAGGATCTCAAAAATGATTTAAGAGTACATGTAGGAGTACATGCTCCAGCAGCATATCTTGAACTTGCACAGGCCAAACCACGAATTTTGGAGTATATTCTTAGAGAAGGATATCTTCAGAAATTTTTATCTTTTTTTTCTCAAAAGGATGGATTTGTTTTGCGAGCACATGTGACAGATAGTCTTCATAATTTTTTAGCTTATGCTGAGAAGATTATTCAAGCAACACATAGTGTTGGAGAAGATGTGCGTCGAGATGAGTTCGAAAAATCTCTTGATACATTTATGGCTGCTGCTTCTTTTGAGGATTTATTTCGTTCTCTTCGTCATAGTGGAACCAGTTTTGATAGTGGTAGTGATGAACAGATGGTGCAATTGAAGCATCATAGGGTCTTATATGAAAGAATATCTTCTGTTTTTGCTCTTCGTTCACTTCTTGTTACTGAAGGTGCTTCAGGATTAACAACTTCTTGTAGTATGCCTGTGAGTTTTCCAAATGTTGTTCAATTTCCTGAATTTGTACGATGTTTTGATACAGAGGATGAGAATCAAGAAGTTATGCGTTTATTTCTTTATCTTCAAGCTGGTATGGGGAGGTTTCAGTATTGGGGAGATACAGTTCCCAATAAAGATACTCGGGATCGTTTTTTAACCTTTAGTAATCCTGATTTTGCAAATGCATTGTTTAGTACTTTGGCATATGCTTGTGTTTCTCAGGATATAGATAGAACGCTTCCAAGATTGGGAGAACAATTGAAGAAAACAAGAAAAAACATTGGTCAAAGGTATGAAACTGGTAGTTTGTATGATGATGCTGTTCAAAAATATGAAGAGGCACGACTTTTGATTGAGAAATATCTTGTTTTTGGTGTTTCTGGAACTGGTTCTTCTCTTTTGAGAAACATTCAACCTTTTTTAGATGGTATTAATAAGGATAGCCTTGATGGAAAAGTTGTGGAAATTTACAATGCTATTGATACGCTTGTAGGGATTCCTTCTCAAAAAGATTTTCAGGGCTTTGTTTCAGGTGGAGGTTCACAAAAGAGAGTCCTCACTTTACATGAACAGACAGGCTCTCGATATAATGGACAGCCTATATTTTATTTTAGAGAAGGAACTCAAGATGTGCGTGTTATTGAAACGATTCCTCATGCTCACCCAAATTTGCGTGTTCAAGAAATACGAACACAAAATCAACATGCTTTTGAGACCCTTAAAAATCTTTTTCAAGGTTTAAAACCACAAAGAGTGATTCATGAAACAAGAGTCTATGATGGAGAAATAGATGAGGATCTTTATCGTGATGCTTTACAAGATGCAAGAGATGGATTTGTTCCTGATACTAATTTCTTTAGAAATAGACTTGTACGAGATAGAGATAATGCTGTTTTATTAACGGTTGATCTTCCGCGAAAAATTATGACTCCTCTTGTAAAACGTTTAGAAGGGAAGGTTATACAATTAGATTATATAAGACAAACGCTGGTTTCTATGACTGATGTTCTTTCCATTATGGATGATGATTTTGCAGTTATGAGTTATGGGAGTAGAGGTGCAGAAGAAGTTTTTGTTCAGGTTTTGAAAGGTTTTGATGAAAGGTATACTGTTGAAGCTGAACATCGTATTGGTATGATAGCGCCAATTTTGCATTCTCGAACTGGTTCTGTGTATCATCGATTTGGAGAGCTTTTTAGTGAAAGGCCTGCGGTGAGAAGAATTCATATAGACATTGTTTCTCAACTTGCACTTGATACTGATTATAAGCGTCCTGAATCCATTGCTTTAACTGCAAAAGGTGCTTCTAGAGAAAGAGCCTTAGGTATAGAGCTTTTTGCTTTGTGTTTAGATAAGACTGCAGACTCAGACATGCTTACTGAAGTGTATGGACCTGGGCACTTTGTTCGAGTAGAGGATTTAGAGGATTTAGACCGTTCTGCAATACAATTATATAGAGTTCTTCGCTTTCAGAGCTAAAAAAGAGTCTCTTTACTGAAGAAAAGTCTTGTAAACTCATTCTCGGTCAAAAGCTATCCCAAGCTGAGGGGTATTCGGATCCCAAAACATTAATAAAGAGCAAATTATTCACCAATTAAGGAGAATTTAGAGACTATGGTACAAAGAACAGGTGGATTACGAAGAAAGACACGATCCAAATTTAAGAAAAATGTTCGTATGAAAGGTAAGCTGAGTATACGAAACTATTTACAGAATTTTAAAGCAAATGATAAAGTAGCTTTAGTTATGGAACCTTCCATACATAGTGGGATTTATCACCCTCGATTTCAAGGGGATGTTGGGGTTGTTGTAGGAAAGCAAGGTACATGTTATAAAATAAAAATTATAGATGGAAGTATGGAAAAATATTTCATTGTACACCCAGTACATTTGAAGAAGGTGCAAGCATGAGTGAGTTTCAAGTATTGGAAGAAGCAGCTTTGTCTCTAGTTGATGTGAAAAAATCATTACATGCTTTACAAGCAGAAGGACCATTATCTTTTCGTGCAGAGAAGACGAAAGCATATTTAGAAGGCTTTGATTTGTATGATGCAAAAGAAGCTAGTGCTTTAACAAAAAAAATAGTTGCATTAAATATTCCACGATTAAAAGAGAGGCATATTGTGAAAGTGATTGATATTATGCCAAAAGATCTAGATAGTTTACGATTACTCTTAAGTACAGAGACATTAACCATAAAGGACGAAGATTTAAAGAAGATATTAGATGTTATCCCTCAATAAAACTCAAAATGAATACCGTATCCAAGGAAGAATTTGTAGTAGTGTTAGACTTTCTTCCAAATGGATATCCCTTTGATTCTCGACCTTCTTTTCGAAAAGGAGCAATTGTACAGGCATTAAGTAAGGTTAATTTTACTCTCTTAGAAATTACTCCTAAACAAGGTGTTACCCTTCAAGCTGCTGAAGAAGTGTATATAGGTGAAGGAAAAAGGGATAAAGTGCACCATGTTATTGGGAGAATAAGTGCAGAAAGGTTAACGCAGACTGCTCGAGGGGAGTTAGAACATATTATAAAAAAACTTGTTCTTGAACAACCTGAAAAATTTGTTGAGTTCTTTAACAAAGCGGGACCTATTAGTACACGGATGCATCAAATAGAATTGCTTCCAGGTATTGGGAAAAAGCATATGTGGGAGATTCTTGAAGCGCGTGATGAGAAGCCTTTTGAGAGCTTTGAAGATATTAAAAGTAGGGTGAGTTTGATACCAGACCCTGTAAAGTCAGTGATTAAAAGAATCCTTATGGAAATTAATAATGAAGATAAATATAGAATTTTTGTTCGCTAAAGAGTAGTCTCAGCAAAAGCTTTTTAAAGAGAGGGTTTTTTAGTGAAGGTTTAGTCAAATGGAAAAAGTGCCGTATAAACAAGAAGTGAAAGAAGAAGGAAGACAGCTTATTCGTATTCTGAATACAGATATCCCAGGACATTTACATATTCGAGATGCTCTCACTAAAATTAAAGGGATTGGGGTTAGTTTTTCTCATGCTCTTTGTGCACGATATAACCTTGATGAAGAAAAGAAAGTAAACCAGTTAAGTGAAGCAGAAATTAAGGAAATAGAAGCTACTTTGAAGACTCCTACAAAAGTAGATGGCTGGATGCTTAATAGGCAACATGATTATGATAGTGGAGAAGACATACATCTTCTTACTACAGATTTGCGATTTCGAAATGATTTCGATATAAAACGCTTGCAGAAAATTAGGGCATACAGAGGTATGCGGCATGCGGCTGGCCTTCCATGTAGAGGGCAACGTACCAAAGCTCACTTTAGGAAAGTAGGAAGAGCTGTGGGCGTTTCTAAAAAGAAAGCAAAACCAGGAAGTAAAAAATAATGGGAGATCCTAAAAAACAAAGAAAAAAATATAGTGGTCCTCAGCACCCTTG
>CAYJSK010000002.1:20945-22892 GCA_964372745.1 Candidatus Woesearchaeota archaeon | reverse complement strand
TTTTTTCCGGAAATCTTCCGGATTTTTCTCAGAAGAGTTTATGAAGATGATTTTCTTAACAATGTGTATGAACACAACACTTATATATAAGGGTACACTTAAGGGCACTATGGCAATAAAATCTTTAACCATAACTGAACAAGCATACACTGCTCTTAAGAATGTAAAAACTGGCAACGAAAGCTTTAGCCAAGTTATTCTTCGTGTAACAAATGAAAGGAAAGGGAATAATCTCGAAAAGTTTTTTGGAGCATTAAAAGGAAAAGAAGGAGAAGAGTTTGAAAAGAGAATAAAAGAAGGGAGAAAGAAAGTAGAACAAGAAGTACAAGAAAGAGAAAGAAAGTATAGGGGTGAGAGAAAATGATCCTTCTAGATACATCTGCAGTTATAGAACTCCTCAAAGGTACGATTAAGGGAATGAAAATACAAACACTTGTAGGCCAGGAAAAAGTAGGAGTAACTGTAATTACCCTTAATGAAGCATTAAAGGGAGAAGAGAAAAAGAGAGATTTAGTCGTAAGTTTTTTTCAAGGAGTGAATATTATCCCATTCGATGAGACTTCTGCGTGGAAAAGTGCAGAAATAGAACAAGAGTTATACAAAAGAGGAAAGCCCTTGGGTAAATTAGATCTTTTTATTGCATCTATATGTATCACAAATAATCTCTCCTTAATAAGTACAGATGAGGATTTCAAAAATGTACCTCATTTAAAATTGATTCTTGCTTCTTAGAGTAGGATTCTTTAGAAATGAGTTCTAGTACGAGCTAAAAAAGATTTTACTACAAGGTCTTCAAAAACAAGCCTATAAAAAGCAACAACAACAAAAATAAAAAAACCATTTCTAAAATCCCTCCTGTACGTACAATCCCTTTGACTCTAGGCCCAAACCAAAAAGGCCGAACACCGCTTAAGGTAAGCATATCTGCAGCAAGATGCGTACAATAGCCCCCTGCAATGGCAACACCAACCCAAAGCATATCAAAATAGTATCCTAATCCTAAAAAAAGAACAGGAACAGAAATACTATGTAACAAACCTCGGTGTCCGAAAAAGAAAGAAAGAACAGCAGAAAATGGCCAGATCTTCCTTCCTAAAGTACTTCCAGGGTGATCAACATCTGGGAGTAATGCAGCAAAGCAAAAGAGAAGAAAGAAATGTACAGGGTGGGAGAGAGAAAAGAGATTTACGAGAAGAAAAGCAAATACTGCTGCAAATAAAACATGAGTAACACCAAGCATAAGAAAACTTACTGGAGTTCCATTGCCAATTCTTTAGGATCCGCAGCAAGCACAGAGTTGGAAGTCATCTCAAGGCGATTGAAGAATGTATTTTTTTGTACTCTTCCTTGTATGCGTAATTGTTTTCCAGCAACTTTTCTTTGTACTTCTCGAAAAGCATCAGCATTATCCTTTAAGACAGAAACATCATCCATCTCCAGAATTTGTTTCACATTATCTCGAAAACTCACCACGCGAATATTATCTGTTCCGTCATCAAAAACAATGTTTAAGATAGCTTGTGGCACACTTATCACAGCACCATGATTGCTACATTTGAACCCATCACCATTGAACTCCACTTTTTTTGTGCATGTAGGACATCCATCATAAAATCTTGGTTCAAACACTTGCACAATCGTTCCTACAACTGTTGCAACATCATTCTCTTGCAAGTCTCTAATTGCTTTCTTTTGTGCAGGAGCAAAGCTGGGTGTATTTGGTGCACTCGCCACAGTCCCTAATTCTTCTCCAAGAGGATTAATCGTCCATATTGCTTGGCTTCCCATATGCACTTCTTTCCCACCGAAGTTATTATCTTTCACATAACAATTCATAATCTTCAAAGTCATCCCTTCTTTTACAAATCCTTGTTCCACTTCATGAATTTGTTTTTCATCCCATAAAACCAATCTACAGGTACCAGACTCATCACCCACAAGAAGATT
>CAYJSK010000002.1:0-20935 GCA_964372745.1 Candidatus Woesearchaeota archaeon | reverse complement strand
AGATTCAATACTTTTCCCTCTCGTGCTGCAGTTTTGAATGTACGCACTTCATTTACCTTAAGTACTTTCACAAGCATTTCTACTCCTTTAAACGCAGGGTTAAGTTCACTTACAGTAATTCTTCTCCCTAAACTTTTAGGAATTTCATAGACTTTCACACCCAATTCATTGGCAACAATATGTGCAGCCCCTTCTTTAGAAATAAGATCAGAAAGTTGTTGAAGCTTTTCTTTGACTCGCCCATGTACTTCTGTTGCTTGTATTTGTTTTTCGTCACAGATTTTTTTGACTATTTCTTCGTACACGAGTGTTGCCATACAAAAATTTCCCCCAAGAGTCTTTGCATTAAATCAAGTTTAAATACTTTTGTGCAACGCAGGATATAATGAGTTATTTCTTGTAGAACTGTCATGGAAGAATGAGAAATTGAGCCTATGCCAGAAGTGATCCTTTTTTCTTTGTTCTCTTTTGTACATCCTGAAGAGTAAATAAAGCATCTCGTGTATTTCATATATTTTCAATAAGGAGTAAGCCATTGATCTTTCATAAGTTCCTTTAAAGCAATTCTAATTACTTTTTCTTCCAAAGAACATATCCATATGTAAAGAATCACAAGAACAGAGTTTGCAAAAAGAAGACCACTGAAGCAGAAAGTATTCCGATAATACTCCAAAGAGGGCTATAAGAAAGCCATATCTTTTCTCATTACCTATAATATAAATCCCTAAAAAAGTAAAAAACATAGCAAGAATATCAATGCCGTAGTATTTTGTAAGTAAAGCTAAGAAATCTAACACCTCTAAGGTTCTAACCAAATGGTGGTAGAAGGGATTGCATCTTCATAGGCAAAACCACTAAGAGTAATAGTTAACTCACTTGCTTGTGATCCTAGATTGGTAGAGTCAATACCGGTAACCAGGCAAGTAACAACATCAGTTTTATCTCCTCTGCTTAACTTTGTATCACTAGGACAATCAATATCATATGCTCCTTTCACAGAAATACTAAACTCTTCTCTATATCCTGCATCTCTATATTCAAAGCAGTCATCAAGGCTTGGCACGATGGTACCAGCCCCAACATTTTCTAGATAAATCTTAAATCTCATTTCTCCTGTTGCTTCCCCAGGGTCAATATCTACAGGATTCTGATCGATTTGTGTTACTTGTACACTTGATGGAGGATTAGAGCCAACCGGTAAATTCGTTCCAATATCTTCTGCATCAGCTGTATAATACAAGTATGCTTTGACAACAACAGGTTCTTCATAACAGTATAATCCAGTAATCTCTTTACTGACAGAAGTCGTAATAGCTCCTTGATACACAATAGGGCCCACATCAACTTCTGTGGTTTCTTCTAAACAGGTATCAGCATCAATCGCATACAATGTTTCTGCCTTTTGTTGTGAAGCTCCAGAAAAAACACTATCAATTGCTGCATCTCCAGTGAGTCGTACACGTGCCTTCCCAGCATCAATGTCTCCAGAAAATTTATTGGTAAGAACAACTTCTACATCAATGTCATCTCCAGCTTGATAAGGGTTTGCTTCAGAACTTACTGGTGCAAAGTCTGCAAATGCTGCAGTCACCATCTGTGTTTCATCACCATAACAGTTCGCATAGGCACCTGTCACCCCACTTGTTGTTTTTGAAGTAGTACATGCAGAAAGCAAGGCTATACCTAAAAGAAAAATAATCATCACAGTCTTTTTCGTAATCATAACGAGACTGTAAAGAACTGTACATTTATATAGTTTTCTCAACAAAAAAATTTAGAATCTTTCCATTTCCACAGCAGTCATGTAAATCTCTTGTTGCCGAAATATTTTCTTGAGCTTTTCTTTAAATATGACAAAAAAGGCCTTTGTTTCATCTGACTTATGGACGGCAATTTCAAATCTATAACAATTATCATAGTAGATTTTGTCTTCGCCTTGCCAAATCCCTGCTACTGTTCCAGGGTGGGTAGAAATCCCTCCAAAAGTAGCAACAATTTCTTTTTTAATCTCAATATAGGATTCAAATTCTACATCCTCACCTGTGTTATGTGTAGATGGCAAAAGAAATTCTATTTTAAGTTGTGTTTTCATTTTTTTCCAATAACTTCAAAAGAGATGTTTCTTTCTTGAAGAACGCCTAAAGCAAGGTCTGTAATAATATACTCTTCATCTTTTAAACAATAAACAGAAGTACCTGATGTAAGCAAAGCACCAAAGCCTTCAGCTTCATTCTCTTTACTCATTTTGATATGAAAAATAGTCATAAGCAATAGTAAGCAAAAGTGATTAATAAAGCTTTACAAAGAAAATCCGGAAGATTTCCGGCTCTACTCATCCTTAACAAAGATTTTTTTGGAGGAATTTCCTAACTTCTTCATCATTTTTATAGTGCAGTGATAGAATTCCTAGTTTCATTGCTGTCTCAACATTCTTCTCATCATGATCAAAATAAATGAGCTCCTCTACTTTAAGTTTATACTTTAAAATAAGCTTTTTAAAATAGAAGGGATCATCTTTCTTTATTTTTTCCTCTTCAAGAGAAAAAGCCTCCATTCCATCAAGTGCCTTTTTGCCCTTTTCTCTAAAACCATTTACTACAAGAATTTTTTTACTTTCAAAAGAATTAATAATCCTCAAAAGGTTTTTATTGACTTTAAACTGTTCATTATAAATACAACACATACCATCTACTAAAATGACTTTTCTCAACTTCCACTCACCACATCAAAACTCACTGATTGTATTTCCTGATACCCATAATCAATACGCACCCATCCATCAAAGTCATTTTCTCCTCCAATAAACCCCTGTGTATCAATATTTTTTATTTTACAGGTCACTTCAGCTTCTTCTTCTCCTTGATCAAAAGTTATTTTTCCACAATCATAACTTTCTCCAAAGAGAATGACAGAAATATCTCCTTGTGTTTTCTCATCAGTATTCAAAAGAAGGCAAGTATCTTCAGAGACTTCATTAAGCTCAATCATCTGTGCAGTATTCTGGCTATTCAGATCTGCTTGCACATGCAAACGTAAAGTAATCGCATTGCCACCTTCTGTCGTGATCTCTTCTGTTATAGAACTTACTTGTAATGGCCCAGAAGAAGAGCTTGTTACTTTATTTCCATCAACAGAACAAGATTCTTCATTATAAGGGTCTCCTGTAAGACAAAGAGTAAAAGGGGCATAGGAAGTATAGCTATATCGCGTGTAAAAAGTAATATGTTGTGTTCCTGATGCTTGTGGGTTAATATAAGCTGAAGGAAAGTCTACAGTTGTTCTCTCAAAATTCGCATCATCGCTATCATCAATCGTTATGTAAAAACTCTCGCAGTTACATCCACCAAGTCCAGAAAAAGTCTCTCCATCAAGACCTGTAATACAAACAAGACCATCTTCTACACTCGATTCTCCACTATCAATAAGATTCATAGAAATTGCAAGTCTATCTCCCACATACACATTTCCTTCATTTTGGGGGCTATTAATCGTACTCGTCACAGCAGCGCTTCCTCCACTACAACTCGGAGGGCAATCTGTTGCAATTTCTTCACCTTCAGGTGTTTGCTGTGTACAAGCAAAAAGAAAAATCAATAAGAATATAAAAAATATTTTTTTCATCCTAAATCTACTCCTTGAACAGCAAGTGAATCTCCCCTGCTCACAATACTAATTGTTTCCTGCTGCTCTTCCACTTTATAATGGTATTCGACATCCACTTCATATTCTTTTTGTACATAAGGAGCATCTGCTAAGAAACCTGGTTCTACTTCAATCCAACACTGGAAAGTATGGTAGTTAGATTTTCCAAAGAAAGCCTTATTTGAGATATAATTAGTAAATAACTCTTTTCCTATGCTATCATCAAGTGTATAACTATTTCTTCTTCCATCTCTGCCAGAATTAATAAAAGGACATCCGGGGTGCGGTCCTTGATTATACTCATCACTCAGAGTAACACCTTCTGGTAAGTAAAGACTAAGAGAATCTAAACTGGCAATATCCCCATTCCATTCATTCGTTAAAGTAATGCCTACAGTGTTAAAAGAACTACCATCTCCCCCTCGAAGAATGACTGGCTGCTGTTCTTCTCCTTCTCCTCCAACTCCAATGGCAAGACTAATAGGCTCTCCATTATACGTGACTTGAAGATCACTTTGACTAATTCCTAAATCATAGGCGTCAAAGAAATCTGTATCACCTAATTGATCAGCCAATTCTCCTGGAATAAAATACACAGGGAGTGTCGCATCAAGAGTTTCTGTTTTAAAAGTAAAGCTTCCATACACACTATATGCTCCATCAAGTCCTTCCGTATCCTCCCCAGCAATCCTACAATAAGTGGTAGTTCCCTTTTGTATCCTATTTGGATTCTGAGAAACAATCTGCCCTATTTTTGTCTCTGGAGGATCTATCTTTTTGTCATCTTTTTCACTAATATTAAAATAACACGAAAAATCTGCATCATAGCTTTTTGATGAAGCTACACTATAATACTCAATGTCATAGAGGATATCAAAAGATTGTCCTTCAGGTATAGTTTCTCCAGTAATCGATCGGAAATCATCTAAGTCAATACCTTTTTTTGTACTTGAGCTATTCGTTTTTGTTGAAAAGTAATCTCCCGACCCAAAAGAAAAAACACTTGCAATAAAGTCATTTACAGGATCAAGAGTATATTTTGTAACAGTCACCCAAGCATCTTGCGCAGCTCTTTGTCCTTTTTCTGAACTAAAATATCCAAAAAGAAATACAGCCACAATAAGGAAAATAAAGAGCAACACCGCAATCATCACACCATTTCTTCCCGTACTTTGTGCACCGCCACTTCCATGACTAAAACTTCCTCCACTACTTGTACTTGCAGAAGAAAGCGTTTCTCCTCTTTTATTAAAAGAAAGATCCTTCATAATTTCTCTTCGTGCACTCGAGCGAAACCACCTCATACAAAAGGGATAAGTTTATCAATATTTAAAACTTTGTCTCAGATATGGCTCTTGGGGTGTGTGCTGAAGGTTTGATTCGTTTGTTTGCTGTATTTCTCTCTTTTAACCTAAAACATATTGGCTGGGGGATAACGATTCTTCTTGTTCTATGGGTTTGGTTTTATTTCTTTGGAAAAATGGGATTAGGTATGCTTTCTACTGCAGGGATTCTTTTTGTAACTTTTCTGGTCTTTTTCTTTGGAACAGCGTATCTTACAGGGGCTCCTCTCTGTGAGTTTGCAAATGAAGTAAGTTTACTTTTCGTGTAAACTTTCAATATTGCTTACTTTATGTTTAAAGAGAATAAGTCGTAAACGATCATCAATAATAACTCCTCTTTGAGAAAACATGTTCTTCAATTGCGAGTACAATTTTTTCCCTTCACTATCTAAATCAGTGAGCAATACAATCTCTTTTTCTCTTACAGCTTCAACAACCTCAAAGAGTGCCTTATCTTCTAAAGTGCTAATCAATGTACAGCCTAGTTCTTCCAAAGCTTTCTTATCTTTCTTCCCTTCTACAAGAATCCTTTTTCTTCGTACTTTTGCTATAGCTTCAAGAATCTCTTCATCCATGTATACACCTTAAACTAAATTCTTAATCAGCAAGTTCTTCAATTTCCTTCATTTTCTTTGGATTGAGGCTGACTTCCAAACCATAATGTGTTGGTTTAGAAAGAAGAATATTCTCTTGAAGTAGTTCCTCTATTGCCTTTTTGACTTCCTTAGAGCTACGAAGCTCATTAGAAAGACCTTTAGAAAGGTTATGGATGCTTGTATGCTTATGCAACCATATTCTTTGCCTATACATTTTCCGTACAATAAATTTTTTTATGATTAATCTTTGATCCAAGATAATCTCCAAAAAGGAGTACTCATTATTATAGCTTTCGTTATAAGACCTATTCATACATAAATAGGAACCTTTAAATATTATAAATCTCTTTTAGGAAGCATGGAAGAACAAGCAGAATCACAAAGCGTATTTGTTGAATACTTTGGAAATTACCCTTTAATAAGAATTTTGGATTTTTTAGTTGCTGCAAGAGATATGGATTACAGTATGACTGAAATTGCAAATAACTCTGGTGTTGGTTGGACTTCATTTTCTGAAATATGGCCTTCATTGGTAAAGAAAGAAATAGTTTTAGAAACAAGAAAAATTGGGAATGCGAAGCTATTTACTCTTAATCTCAAAAATATTTGGGTAAAAGAGTTAATAAGGATGGATAAAGTGATTACAAAGATGGAAACAGAAAAAATGTTTCATAGGAAGATAGTTGCATAAAAAGAGATGTTCTATAATGGAAATATTTTAAAGAAGTTTTTCTTTTTTCTCTATTATGCAAACAGTGAAAATAGTCTTATTCTGTATCCTTTTCTTATCTCCAGTTCTCGCAGATACATCAGATCCCTACGCGAAGCAATTTAATTTTACCTATACTTCTTCCATTTATGAGAAAAACCCAGTATACACAAACCTTTCAACTCCTTTTGCACAAGGTGACGCTCTCTTGATTGAAGCACGTATACAAAACAAGGATCCTTCAGCAGCAATCTCTTACTATAAGGAGGCATTACAAACTGCAAGTGTAGAAGAACAAGCACTCCTCTTTGAAAGCATTGCTTCTCTAGAAAATAACCCTTCTTATTACTGGGCTTCCTATCTTCGTTGGTCTTTTCTCAACAACACTTTTCGCGCAAACATAGATCAACATCTCATGAAAAGAGAATATATCCCTTACAAATATGAAGAATATCCTTTGAAGGAAATCTATTTTGCAACGCCAAAAAATGCAACAACAATAACCATAGGTGAATCTTCTTTTACACTCACAGAAAAAGATATTTTAGTCTCACAAGTAGATCGTGTCACACGGGATTGGCTCTCTTCACAATTACAAGATCCAGATGCAGAAGAGCTTCTCACAGTATTCTCAGAACAATATGATGTAGAAGACATTGGTTGGCATGAAGGAGGCAGAATAGCACAATACAAACAAGCGATAAATCTCACACATATCCCCGTAACAGGCACCATAGTACGAAAAATAAACCAAACATGGTATGCTCCAAATGAACAAGGTACATTTATGTTTGATGTTCCTCTTGATAAGATTCAATACCCCACAACCAGATTTTTACGAGAAGACCTTGCCCTCATTATAGATACTCATGGAGTAAATATGCTCGTAGAACAAGCTTTGGAAAAGAACGCAACAGTAGTGATGGGCTGTTGTGATCATATTGGGAAAATAAAAGCCGCTCTCTATTTGAATGAGAAAGGAATCAAAGTCATTTGCAACACAGACAAATACCTTCCTTTAGCCTTAGGACAAACAAATACTACTTTAGGTTCAGCCCCATTTTATAAAGAAGAAAAGAGTTTACGATTTGGGGCACAATCTATTGATATCAATCTCTCTGAAAAAATAATTGTTCTCAATGCAACAGAAAAATATGGCTTAAGTTACTATGCAACACCAACAATCTACTTTACAAGCTTAGAAAAGAAAACACTCTTACCATTAAATCTTATTTTTGCCACAATAGGTGACTATGATCAAATGCAAAAGGTAGTTGATGCCGCTGACAAAGAAAATGCACAGGTCATTGCAGCACGAGTATATAACGAAGATGATTATCTTGTCTTAAGTAGCTGGTTAGAATCTTCTCCAAAAAAAAGAATAATCCTTTTCCATTCGGAAGCCTACCCTTATGGCTATCTTTTACTCAGAAACTATCCTACACAAGTAAGCTTTGACGATGTCATGCCTTCTTTTTCATAGATAGCTTTATATCTTCCTTCTTCTTCTTCTTTTATACAATTTGTTTTGTGTGGAGGAAAAATGAAAAAGAGTTTAATAATTCTAGGCTTGGTTTTAGTATGGAGTATGAGTCTTGTATACGCAGTTACTTGTACTTCTGATGATGAATGTGATGTGGGGTATGTTTGTGTAGATTCGAGTTGTATTATTAATAGTAGTGAATCTTCTGCTGTTGAAGAGCCTACTTGTTATGTTGCAATGTGTTCCTGATATAGCTGTGATAGATCCTTAGATGCTTGTTATGATACATGTACTAAAGAGAGTATGTGTGCTAGTTATTATAGCTGTGAAGATGGTATTTGTGTTGAAGATCCTTCTTGTGATGAAGAAGATTGTGACATAGGTGGGGGGTATACATGCGATACTTCCTTAGATGCTTGTTATACTTCTTGTACTCCAACAAGTGTAGAGTGTGCTAATGGATATCTTTGTGCAAGAGATGCAACATGTAGCAGAGATGCTGATGGAGATGGAACTGCTGATGTAGATGAACCTACTTGTCTTGATGCACTTTGTAATCCTTATGTCTGTGATACTACCTTAGATTCTTGTTTGGTATCCTGTACGAGTAATAGTCATTGTTTTAGTGGCTATGCTTGTTCAAGCGTATTTTCTTGTAGTCCAGATAGTGATGGAGATGGAACTGCAGATGTAGATGAAGAAGTATGTACTGATGGAAAAGATAATGATGGAGATGCTACTGTTGATAATGGTGGGGTTGATACAGATGGAGATGGTGATATTGAATACAACTCTGGATGCGTAAAAAAGAGTTCTTTTGTAAAATATGGTTCTAAAAAAACCAAATGTTCTGCTTTATCTAGCTATCAATGTCAAGGCTTAACTACAGGAAAATTTTCTAAATGCCCTTCAGGAACCTATATTTCTCAAGACAGTGATTGTAGTTCATCTTCAAGTTCAGTAAAGGCTGCACCTGAAGTAGAAATGGGTTTCTGGGCAAAACTCTGGTCTTGGATAACAGGTGCTTAGAAATACCTTTTTTTCTTTCTATTTCTTTTTAAATTTTTAGTTTTCTTTTTTTAGTATGGATAAAAAGATTTTTACAGTACTTCTCGTGTCTGCGGTGAGTAGAGTTCTTTATCTTTTTTTAGATAAAAATATTTGGTGGGACGCCGCAGTCTACCTTGCAATGGGCAAACATATTGCTTCCCTAGGTCATTTTGGATTCTGGGAACCCATTCGCCCATTAGTCTGGCCATTCCTTCTTTCCTATGCCTTTGTCTTTGAAGTAAATCCTTTAGTATGGGGGTATATCCTTTCAACACTTTTCTCTTTAGGTTGTATGTACCTTACCTATGAAATTGCAAAAAAACTTTTCAATGAACGCACAGCCCTCTTAGCATCTATTCTTTTGAGCTTTACTTGGATTTTCTTTTTTTTCAATGCAAGGTTATACACCGAAATACCAGCAGTTTTTTTTGCACTTGCAGCATATTATTTTTTCTTAAAAGACAAAGCATGTGAAACTGGTATAATGGCTGGTCTTGCATTTCTCACCAAATTTCCAGAAGGTTTGATTCTTCCAATTTTAGCACTATTCTATCTCAAATCCTTAAAGAAACTTTCCCTTCTCTTCTTAGGTTTTATCCTTATAACGATTCCTTATTTTATGTTCAACTACTTCGCATATGGTTCACCTATTGCAGTTCTTTTTTTCGCACAAGAATTCCTCGCATATGCAGGGATATGGATTTTCCAGCAGCCTTGGTGGTGGTATCCTCTTGAATTAGTAAAACACAATCTGCTCTTCCTCTTTGCAATACCTGGAGTTATTTTTGCATTACAGAAAAAACGCTATACACTTATCCTCATCACTATAGGCTTTCTCATCTACCTTTCACAAATGGCACATAAAGAGTTGCGTTTTGCAATACTTTTTATTCCCTTTCTGTGTATTCTTTCAGCATATGGCTATCAAAGAATATTCAAAGAATCTCTTTCCTTCATCACAATTGTCCTCCTTCTTTTTAGTCTTCATTTCATCATAGAAGAACCCATCAACAATGAATACTTTACATTCTTTCAAGAGAAAGATACAGATGGAGAAATTCTTGTGGCACATCCTTTAACAGGCTACTATGCAGAAAAAGCAACTGCGATGTATTATCCTTGGTTTAATAGCAGTCAAGCAGACTATTGGAAATTCTACATAGAAGAAAAAAGTCCAGAATACATTGCTCTTGATAGCTGTGAGGGTGGTTTTCTTTGTCCCCCAGAAGATAGTACTTGTGAAGAAAAGAAAAAAGAACTTTTAAAAGAAATTGAAGAAAGCTATACGGCAGTTTTCAATGAAACAAGAGGGAGTTGTGTATACAAAATCTACCAGACTAGCTTTTCTTTTTCTTTTGAAACACAGAATACAGGCGATCGAAGTATTCTTCTTTGATATAAGTTTGTTTCTTTAGCTTTTGTAAACATTCTTCCATATCCAGAACCATCCATTCATTGCCAAGATTATATTGTTCAATGGCTTCATCAATAATTGCATCCCAGTCTATTCCTTTTTCTTTATCAATAATAAGAAGAATATCATCAAAGTCTCTTTCTCTATTTGTTACAGATTTTAGAAGAATAATATCCTCTTTTGCAAGAACATACACTGTGAAAACTTTTTCTGAAAGTCTATATTCATACTTTCCCCATACTCGTTTTTTCATACCATTACTAA
Source organism: Candidatus Woesearchaeota archaeon (assembly GCA_964372745.1). Lineage (GTDB taxonomy): Archaea > Nanobdellota > Nanobdellia > SCGC-AAA011-G17 > GW2011-AR17 > JAGVZZ01. Next base: position 10,434 of record CAYJSK010000002.1, on the reverse strand, counting down.
GGTGCATTCGAAAGATTTTTCCCATAAAAAGATCAAAGCGTTCATCTTTAAACATATACATCTCTGGTTTATGGGGGTCTTTTATTTGTGTCTCAGAGTAAATACCACTCAGACCTATTCTTTTATATCCTATATCAAGAAGAACGCGTACAAACTCTTTTCTTTCCTCTTCTGTTTCAAAAAGAATATCCACATCCTTTGTTGCATTCTTATATCCATAGTACATCATTGCATTCCCACCAAAAGCATAACAGTTTAGATCCTTTTTTAGTTTTTGAGAAATGACTTTAAAGAGAGTTTCTTGATCTTCTATGTTTATCATTTCATGTCCTCCAAGTCTGCTCTAGCAAAAGGTATAATCACATGCCATTTTTGTTCTATCTTTAGAATTCTCGGATCATTCGTCTGAAGATGGGGGCGAAGAATAATTTTTTTTCTCGTTTTTTTTCGAAGAAGACTTTTATAAATATTCTCGGGCATTTTTCTTGTCCGAATAACGAGTCTTGCTGTATCATAGAGCGCCCCTACAACTGGTTCAACATTTTTTTTCTTTGCGAGCTCATGAAGTCTTTTCCATTTGGTAATATGGTTAAAAAGCCATAATGAAGCTTGTAATACTCGAAAATTTTTAAAATCAATTGCATCAATAAGTGCTTCTTCAGGGCCATATTTCCCTCTAACAATATGGATAAACTGGGGAACAAGTTTCATTTTGGAATATGTATTAATGACTGTGAACATCCCTTCTCCTTGAGGGAATTTCTTTGTAGAAATAGTATACATTCTTTTGCCATTACTCCCTTTACTAGTTTGAACATAGCCTTTTTTTCTGAGTTGTACTAATCTATTAAGAATAGTGCTTTTCTTAAGGTGAAGTATCTCTTCCATGGACTCTATTGTCTGTTTTCCTCTAATCAGCTGGAGTATTTGTTCTTCAGTCATAATCAAGTATGTAGGGTAGCTAATATATAAACTTTTCTATTTAGGTGTGATGTAAGAGCAGGAAAAAGAGAAGAGAATTTCGCATGGATCTTCAGAAATAGTATAATTATCTATTTGCAATAAATCTCGATTCAATTGTTGAAGGTAAGAACTATTGACAGGTTTAATGGGACTACAAGTATCTCCTAAAATAATGAACTCTTCTGTTTGAGAATAGATGGGAAACTCTTCTAAAAAAGAAGCATTAGACATATACTCTGGTTCTCGAGCAGGATAGAAAAAGAGCACATAGCTCTCTTCTAAAGTTTTCTGCAACATTTCTTCTCGAGGAAAGGGTTCACTTAGTCTTCCCCGGTAACTAAGATCTACCCAAATATTACTTGAAAGCTGGCATCCTTGGATGTTCTCCATTTCTTCAAAGACTTTGCTATAATCAGGGATTTTTTCTTGGAATTTATGGAGACCAAAAAAGAGACCTAAAATAGTAAAAAGAAAAAAGATCAAAATAAAATATTTTTTTTGTTTCTCAGAGAAATAGTTGAATGCATACACAGAAAAGAATACAAAAGGGATAGTGAGAGCAATATAATAACGTAGAACATCGGCTTTAACAGTATAAACAGAATAGATAATAACAACTGTCGCTGCAAGAATGATCCAGGTCTCTCTTCGAAAATCTCTTTTTTGAAGGAAAAGAAATACCCCAAAAAGGAGAAGTGGAAGAAGAACATTTGCTGCAAGAAGAACTGATGTCCAATGAAATGCATGAGGAACATAGTCTCTATAAAGAATATTAAGTGCATAACTATCTGCAATAGAATAAAATACATTTCCCCAAGAGAAGTAATTATACATAAACCAAGGAACAAAGGCAAGTACAAAAGCACATGCACTAGCTATTTTTATCCTCCAACCTTTATGAAAAAGAAGTAAAGGGAAGAATATAACCGAGGGGTATCGAGTCAAACACACAAGCCCAAGAAAAAAACCTGCATACCCTTTATTTTTAATGAGAAAAAGAAGAAATAATTCTAAAAGTGCAAGTGCTAATAACTCTGTACCTTCTACAAGTCCATAAAGAAGAACAAAAGCATTGAGGCTAAAAAGATAAAAATAAACTTCATTGAGTTTTAACTCTCGCGCAAGGAAATAAGTGGATAGGAAAAATAATCCTGAGGCAAAAACAATATACAGATATTCTGCACTTCTCCACCCTAAAAAACTCAATAAGCCTAGAAGGAGACTCATCAGTGGTGCTCGAGAAATCTCAAAGTATTGTCCCTGATCAAAAAGATATTGTGCATTAAGAGCATAGGCAGAAAAATCCCAGCCTTGATACAAGTAGTGTTCTAACAAAAAAAAGCTTGTTCCTAATATGAAAAGAAGAAAAAGTTTAAACGAATGTTGCGTTAAGAAGTTCTTTAATTTCTTCATAGCTCACATATCCCTCTTTCTTCGTCTCTCCATTAATAATAATGGTCGGTGTAATAGTAATGTTATAATAAAGTTTCAGAGTCTCCAATGCTGCATCTTCTTCAAAATCTTTATTTATAGAGAAGACATCCACAGTTCCATTAGCTTTATCAACGACTTTATCTAAGACATATCCTTGTTTTTCAGAGTAGTCATCATCACTACCATAGAAGTAAAGAATAACATCATTATCAATATCACATTTTTCTTTTAAATCATTATATAAAATATATCCCTTGACTTCAAGAAGAAAATATCTTCGTGCAAGGTACTGAAAGTCATCTTCTTCAAAAAGATTTTTCTTTTGATAATTATTGAGATATTGCCCTACTTCCGCAAGTTCTACAGACAGCGAATTGAGCCTCGGTTCTGCAAAGCTACAATCATCTCCTCCAATGCTATTCCAGAATGCTTGTTCAATAAGATAGCTCTCAGTGTCCAGTTCATTACTCCGTAAATCACTTTGCACTTGGTCTGTACGTAATGTATCTAAATTCCAACCTAAGAGAAGACCAGCAACAAAAACACAGATAGTGATTGCTAAGCTTGTAAAAAAGATATGTTTAGGGAGTGCCATGTTTTATTTCCATTTATTTTTGCTACGAATAAGCTCTTTATAGACTGCAACCATCCAATGTACAGATCGTATAAACGGATAGACAGTTAAATAGCTTATCAATGCACCAGGATATCTCCATTTCTCTTTTAAATGTTTGTGTGCTAGATGATAAATAAATAGCGCTAAAACAAAAGAGATCATAATCGGAAAGAGCAGAAAAATATTGAGATTTAGAATCATGTCTTTGACTGTATGAAAATGTTCAAAATCAAAGATAAAATATTCAATACCTATAGCATCTAATTTTAAATATTGCCCAGCTACTTTTTGGAAGAAAGTGTAAAGAAGAAGTATAAACATAAGAATGATAGTAAAGAGAGAGAGAAAATTCAAAGGGTACTGAAATGTTCCAATGAGTTTATAGTCTTTGTTGAAAGCCATCTTTCTATATTTCATGCTATTCACAATAAATCCTCTAAACCATCGTACACGTTGGTGCCATAATATACGAAAGCTATCTGGAACTTTTGTATACGTCACACTCTTATGTGCAAGCTTTATACTATAGTTATGATAGCGTAAACGCATAGCCATTTCAAGATCCTCTGTAAGATTATTTACATCAAATCCCCCATATTTATCAAAAAGTTCTTTTCGGTAAATGCTGAGAGCCCCAGGAGTTACATGAAGAGTGTCTATCTTTGACATAAGAATTCGTGTGAATGTTGCAAAAATATATTCTAAATGTTGAATTTTCTCATATAAGTTTTTCGCTTGATGGACTTTAATAGTACTAATCACAGCTCCAACAGTAGGCTCTTCAAAATAGGGGACCATTTCTTTGAGACAGTTTCTTAAAACAATAGTATCAGCATCTACACAAGCAACAAATTCTCCCTGCGCACGTGCAAGACCTGCATTGAAAGCATGTGCCTTCATATGTCCCTTTTGGTGTGCTATTTGTACAAGATGAATCCTATGCTGAGGATACTGTGCAATCAACTGTTGTGCAATCTCTGCAGTTTTATCAGTAGATCCATGATCAACAATAATAATCTCTTTTTTATCTCGGGGATAATCTAAAGAAACCAAAGAATGGACTGTTTTTCCAATCCCCTTCTCTTCATTTCTCGCAGGAACAACAAGACTGATAGAAGGGTGATAGTTTTCATTTCTCTTGAAGTCTTCTTTCATAGAAATAACATGCAACCAAAAGATTCCAAGATACAAACTAAGAAAAGAACTTACAAGAATAACCCACTCAATCATTGCTCAATGCTCCAAATTTCAACACCATCTTTGTTGTAGATCATTTTAAAATCCTTTGTGTACTGCAGAATAAACAAAAGCCCCTCTGTATCATACTTCCAAATCTCTTTTTTCATTTCTGAGTCAATCCAAACATAAGACACATCATACTTTTGAAAGAGCTCTTCAGTCCTTTCAAGGTCTCGAGAAAAATAAAGCTCTTTGCTATCAGTAAGCCTTTGTTCAGCATCAGGAACAAATAAATAATTTTCGTCTAAAACAGTTGCATGTTCACTCACTTCTATCCATACTCCTCTGCTATAGTCTGTAAATACAACTCCTCCTTTTTGTTCTGAAAGGAAATGAAGCCCTTCAAGAATCGCATCATCAGGAGCAGCCTCTATAAGATGGTTCATTTGTGAAATACTAGAAAAGATAAGCCCAGAAATAACAATGAAAATAAAAAAGTGTTTATACTGCTTACTTGTCCATCGCATAGCCAGAAGAGAAAGCAATCCCTTTGCTGCAAAAAGAACAAGAAATAAAGATAAGAAAATCAGGCTTTCTGGTTTTATAAGAGAAAAGAAAAGTAGAAAAGTGATACTCAAAAAGAAAAAAGGGTTTGCATATTTCTTATCCCAAAGAGATGCTATACCTAGACATGCAAGAATACTCATAAATATACCTAAGCCATACGTACTCCCTAAGTCAAAAAAAATCTTTTGGAAGAATTGAAACTGGCCTTCTGCTTCAAGCGTTAGTTGTTGAGGAATTCCTGTATAAAATAAAATGTACCCATAATATATTGCAGAGACAAATAATGTGCCTAGGAGAAGGAGAAAAAATAACTTCTTTCTTTCTTTTTTTCCAAAGAAAGTATAAAAGAAAAGCACAAAAAGAAAAGCACAAGCTAAAACTATGTTAAAAAGAGGTATGAGCATGGCAATAGGAATACTCAGCCATCTTCTTTTTTTACAAGTATAAAAATAAAATGAGGATAAGGATAGAAAGAATGCAATGAAGAGGCTATTCATAAAACTAAAAGTATAGATAAATGTAGGTGAGAGAATAAAGAGAAGAAGAGAAAGGTTCACAAAAATAGGGTCTTCGCTAAAAGAATGAAGAATTTTCCCTAATAACAAAAAACTTAGTATCCCCAAAATGAATGGAAGGATTTGTATAAGTATCTCCGGTGCAGCATGAAGAACAAGTGCATTTCCCCATTGATATGCGGCAAACTGCCCTCCTGCATTTAAAGAATCATACCAAGAAGGATCTTGTGCTAATCTAAAATAGAGCAATGGCTCTGAACCTATCCAAGGTCCTTTCAAAAGAGGAACAACTAAAAGAATAATACAGCATAGTGCAAAAAGCACATACTTAGCATACCACTTGGTAAATATTTGCAAATTCATTTTTGTACACTTCCCTAAAGCAACTTTCATCGCTTATATAACTTAGACTTTTGACATTATACAATTCTTTTGTTTTTTGTGAAAAATAAATATAATCTACATGATATATGTCCATAGCTTTTTTTGCTTTTATGAGAGATTCTGTGGTAAAAATAGTTTTAACATCAGTAATCCTATCTTCAGCGTGAAAAAACTGTGTATCCCAAACATTAATTTTATCTCCGAGAGTAATAATTATATTCCCCTCATACACATTTCCAAGCACTACACTTGATCTGGGAGTATTAAATTTAAGCCATTGCATAGCCTCTATTTCTTCTTCATGTATGCCTGTATCAACAACTTCTAATGCAACACTTGTAGAAGGAATAATAAGACTAATAAGAGTCAGGATAATAAAACTACTTAAGACTATCCTCTCAAAGCGTGCAAATTTTGTGAGCTTGAAATATTGAGTAAATCTATCAATACTAATCCCAGCACAAATGCAAAACATAATAGCAATAAAAAGAATCCCTTCTTGAAAAGGAATGAGTCTCAAAAGGAGTAAGGTAAAGTCTGCCATGAGCATTGCTTTAATGAGAGTGATAGTTCTATTCTTTTCTCTGTACACTATAAGCCCAACAATACCTAAGATCAGAGGGATAAATCCAATTGAAGTAATAGTATCAAAGAGATTAAAGTTTTGGAAAATTTGTCCGTATAACTCTATAGGAAGATTTTGCCAGACAGTACTTAGTCCTTGTTCAAGGTACAATGATTTGTAAAGAATAAGATTTACAAGAACAAAAAAGACCAAAAAAAGTCCTATGCCTTCTTTTTCTTCTTCTCGTAATGTAAAAGATTCTGCATACATAAGGAGACTAAAAATAAGGAGAGTAAAAAGCATTAGTAAGTTTAAGGGGTCAAGAAGAATGAGAAGAGCTGTAAGATAGAGAAACCATTTTTGTTTTTCTTTAATATCTAGGAAAAAATAAAGACAAATGAGAAAAAGAGGAACAAAAAGACTAAGAACAGAAATTTGGTTAATTGTTGCTTCTATATAGCTAGGGATAAAAGCTCCCAATAATGCTCCAAATAGTGCAGCAGATTCATTCTTTGTAACCTCCTTAATAAAATAGTAGATAATAATTACAATACTGCTAGCAAGAATACATGGGAGGATTTTGTAAACGAAGATATCTGCAAAAAAAAGATCAAAAAAACTGAGGAAGTAGTGAAAGATATGGGTATTGAGAATCAAATTTCCACCATAACTCTGAGGGTCATAAAAAATAGGGGAAAAATTTTCTAAGATATGTTTTGCATGACGAAAATTAAAATAAGCTTCATCACTGCTAAAAAAAGGAACACGAAATAAAAAGACTAGACGAAATCCAAAGGCTAATAAAAATATAAGAAACAGGATTATTTTTTCTTTTTTGAGTTCCATGGTATTAGCATTTTGATCCAAAGTCATCTGCATTAAGGTTCACAAGAACCTCCTTTGGACTTCTTTGAATCTCCATGCTTGCATCAGTCATAACAATAGCTTCTACCTTTCCTTCCTTTATTCTTTTCTTTTTTTCTCTGATAATAGGAATAGTTTCTTCTTTTTTTTCTTCCTTCAGTTCAATAGCTTCTTCTTTCTTTTCTTCAATAATGGACCGAACTTCTTGTATTTTTTCTTGCTTCTCAACACTCTCTTGAAGTTTCTGTTGCAAATTTTCCTGAACAACATCAAAATATTCAAAGAATTTTGGAGCAAGTTTCAGACTTCTTGTTCTCCCAGACTTTTCTGAAACAATAAACTCCATTTCTTTAAGGGCATGAATATGGTCGTATGCTGTATTTCCCCTCATTTTAATAACATCAGATTGAAGGATAGGCTGTTTATATGCAACCAATGCAAGTGTTGCTTGCGTAGGAGCATCTAAATCTGCGGCAGAAAGTAGTTTTGTAGAAAGATAGTTGTATTGTTTTCTAATATTCAATCGAAATTTTCCTTCATCTTCAATAATCTCAAGGCCTCCAGGTCTTGTTTCATAATCTTTTTGAAGAGATTGCATTGCTTCTTTAATCGTTCCAATGCTCCCTATATTACAAAATTGGGCAATTTCTTCAATACTCATTCCACGTGCAGTAATAAAGAGCACTGCCTCTATCTTGTTTTTCAAGTCTTGCATATATTTTCCCTCAGGATAAGGACATTTAAAAAGCTTCTGTTGGGAGGTTATTACTATAGAGTTAATATTAAAAGAAAAGATTTAAATAAATGGAATTTTTTCAGGATAAACTATGAAGTCCCCTCTTTTCCAGAGAAAGCAAGTATACCCTTTCCTCGGAGGTATTGAGGCATTAGCTGAAGCCCCATATAATATGCCAGATATTGCCTCTGTAAGAAGGTTTCATCCTAATCTCGAGAGCAGCACCTTGGATACTTCTTCTTTTATTCTTTGGAAGAAAGACAAAAAATTTAAAGTAACAAATAATTTTCCTTGGGATGAAGTAACTCCAAGGTATCTTGGAAATTCTTTACTGGGTAAAAACTCAATTCTAGAAATTCTCCCCGATTTTTACGATGGGGTTGTAGAAGAAGAGTTTGAACTCATAAATCCCAGTGATGACCCTTCAGAGCTCTATGCACTATCAAGCAAACATACTTTTCTAGAAAAGAAGTATACTATAAAAGAATTAGAGTACCTAAAGGCAGGAGTTCTGGGAAGAAGAATAACAAAAAGAGAAGCCTATGTGCATCCCTTGTGGCTTGCCTTATTCAATAGAGATGTAAATGATCTTGAATTAATGGTAAACTGGGTCTGGGAACATAAGGAAAAGAATGAAAGATTGATGGGGATATATGTAACAGATCCTGGAAAACTTTGTGCTTTCACATGGAAATCTAAGGGGCTTATAGATGATTGTAATGCTTTAGCAACAACTGGTTTTAATCATGAAAAAAAATTTTTAACTGCAAGCCTAACTCAAGGAAAATCGTAAAATGGCAGCAACTTTTCCAAGGTCTCGCAATTGTTCACCTTCACTCGTGTCTGTACTAATAACAAAAAACTCGGCTCCTGAAGCATCTGCTTTCATTTCATACTCTTCTGCTTTATCATCATCAAGCTTTTCAGAAATAAGCAATTTTTCCACAGCACCCATCTCTAGTGCTCTGTCCACTTCACTGATCCCATAGGCAACTTTATTTGGTTCCGTTGCAAGCAGTTTAAAAAATTTATTCATAATATCTCGTTCTTCTGTAATTGCTTCTTTTGCAAGTACATCTCTACTTTTCTCCACAAGTTCTTTAAGTCCAAATTCTCCTGTGTAACTGAGGTCTTGAATACCAATGACTTTTCTTTTCAATTGTTCATTAAGAAATCCTTCTGATAAGAAACTATTTTTTGTCATACCTGGCCCACCTACAAGAATTCCTTTCAACTCTTTAATTTCTAAAAAGGCTTTGTTCGATGCTTCACTTATTCTATTAAAAAATTCTTTCGTAGCTTCTTCTCGGATTCGTGCGAAACGTTGTGCAGAATTATGTACCACAATTCCTTGAGCAACAAAATTCTCTTGTGCAACAGTAATATCAATAAGAGTCATTTCTTTTTCTTCAATAATTATTTTTTTTATACTTGTTCCCTGTCCATCCTCATTCAATAAACTCATTCCTTCTTGGAGTTCTTCAGCAGCTTTTTGTGTTCCATCTTCTAGAAAAAATATGTGGTCTCCGGAAGCAATAATAATTTCTTCTCCAGCAGTAACTTTATACACTTTATTTTTGACAACATCCCACTTTTTGAGTATTTCAGAGGGAACAAATTCTTTTTTAACAAAATTATAGCTCATGACCTTTTCCCCAACTTCAACTTCTTCAAGAGATATCCATTGTCCATCATCAAGAAGTACTGCAGTTTCTGGATGCAAACACTGCCCTCCTGCCCTCGTTTTCCCTGGGACAGCAGAAGTCATATCAGTGAGTTCTTGAATTTGTGTTCCTTTGAGCAGACCTATATTTGCTTCTCTTTTATCCAAAACAATAAGTCCATAGGTTTCTTTGATATCAGACATCTCGATAAGGCTATCAAGAATAAAAGTTTGGTCACAACGATACAGCCTCATTCGTAATGGTAATGGAGGTTCAACACTAAAAACCTGAATATCTGTTTTTCCTTCCTTATCAGAAATATTGCCTGAAAATATTGCAAGCCCATTGTCAGGTGTTTTTTTAGATAATCGTAAATGTCGAATCAGTCTTTCCAAAGAATCAATAACATGTTGCTGCGGTGTTTTGTCTTTAAGGTTTGAAGCAGTACCGTGTTCTTGCTGTAAATGCTGAATGATCTTAATCATTTCATAACCTGCAGGGACATATACAGAAACCAATTCAGTATGTCTTCCTCGAATCTTTTCCAGACTACGAATAAATCTCTTCAGTTTTTGTTTTTCTTTGGTGTTTATTGCCATAGAGTGTAATCTCCAAAATGAATGAAGATATTTAAGTGTACCGCTACAGGATAATTTTCAGTTCTTTTCCAAAACTAATCTTTTCTGATTTCGTCACTGCTTTCAAATCATCTAAAAATCCTACAATTTCTTTTTGTTCAAAAGGAAGAATAAGTTCTTTCACTGGCTCTTTGAGAGAGAGGCTCTTTGCAGATTTTGCTTTTCGTACTTCAGAAATAATCTCTATAAGTTGGTCTCCAATTTTTTCATTATTTCCATCAACAAGATGTGCATCGTATAGAGGCCAAGCACTCTGGTGGATCGATTTTTGTTTTTCTTTATTTGCATAGTGCATATGATAAATCTCTT
>CAYJSK010000001.1:0-27461 GCA_964372745.1 Candidatus Woesearchaeota archaeon | reverse complement strand
CTCAAAATGGGCTTTAATTTGGGCAAAAAAACAGTCGACAAATTCGATTATATACTTTATATTATTTTAATTTGATCTATAGCCTCTCTAATACTATTCTATTCAAAAAATCTCCTTCTTTTTCCTTCTTGCAAAAAACAACTCCTATATAAATCCTCCGCGCACCCCTGCCACGTGTCCAGCTGTCCAACCGGGGAATCTTTTTATACACAGTGTACTAAATTATATTCATGAAGGAATCCTCTCTGAGAGAATTTGAAGAGTATCTCCATAGCTTTGAAAAAAAGAATGGTAAGAAGCTTGGGGAGAAAACCATGTATGGGATTACTACCCTTGTAAAATTTATAGAAGAGACTCCAAAAGGCGGCAGTCTTTCTTTTCTGAAAAAACTTCACAGTCCTTATTTGAAAGAACGAAACTATCCCTTAGCAAATTACACCTTATGGATTTACTTGAAATTTCAAGGCTATGAAGAGAAACAAATCAAAGATCTTATTGCTTTCAAACGAAATACGCATTCTGCCTTAACAGATGATGAGAAACTTGCACAATCAGTCCTCAGCAAAAAAGAACTTCTTTACCTTGTGGAGAATATAAAAAATCCTAGAGATGCATTAATAGTTCGCTTTTTGTATGATACAGGTGCACGAGTCTCAGAAATGACCTCATTAAAATTGAAGGATATTGATCTGCAAACAAAAGAGGTACAAGTATTAGGAAAAGGAAAGAAACCCAGAACTGTTTTTATCCAAGAAACAACAGCAAAACTCTTGCAAGAGCATCTCAAAGAAAAAAATATCCAAACACCCAATGATTCTGTATTTCATTTAAAGTCTATGTCTGTGTGGTATAACTTAAAGAAGTATGGGAAAGAGCTTCTTCAAAGGGACTTGCATCCGCACATGTTGCGTCATTCTCGCCTACAGCATATGGCAGATGAAGGTGTTGATTCTTTTGCAATAAAGTCCTATGCAGGACACAGTGACATTGGAACGACACAAATATATATTAAAAATTCAAAGTTTCAAAGAAAACTTGCTTTTGATAAAGCAGGGAATATCTGGATTAAAGATCAATGATAGATCCTCGAAATGGTTATAAACTCTTTTTTTAAAATGCATACAATGGCAAAAGCAAATATGAAGTTTGACTTGGAATGGACAGTTCGCCTTCTAAATGAATTAGAATCCTACTTAAAGCAAGATCAAAAAATGATGGCTCGTGGAACCATACAAAGAGTTCGTGAAACCTTAGAAACCTATGGAAGAACAGGAAATGAACTTCTTTTTGGAAGAATCCTTGATATTGAAGAAAATATTGGTCGAGGAGAGAGGTCTTTATTGCTTACCCAAGAGCTAAAGACTGAAATGCAAGCTGTTTTAGTTCAGATAAAATAATTTGAGCAAAGATTAAAAGTTTTAGATGAAAGAAATACATATTCTCAAAAGGAGAAATCCTTTTAAAAACCATTTCTCATAATAATGGCTATGGCAGAAACTGTACGTGAACGTTTGGAAAAACTCAAAAATACTCCTTATCAAGGAACTTATGAATCAAGAAGAGAGGAAAGACCTCGTGAAGAGAAACTTCTTACTCCTGAGACGATCTACATGAAAAAAGTAGACAAAGCAATAGCCCTCGTTGAATCTTTACGTACAAAAATGCATTCTGGAACCGACCAATACATTAGTTTGTACCAAGAGTTAAAAAAAGCTGAAGAAGATTTTCTTTCTTTGTTACAAGATCCTGAAGAGAAATATATGGATCTACCCTCTGCATTTACTTCTAAAGTGGATAATACAAAGAAAAAACTTTTGACAAGAAAAATTTAACTTAGCTCTTCTTTATAATCCTTTCTTAAAGTAGAAACGAGCCTTTCAATAAGATTTGTGTCTGATTGTAAGCTAGTAAAATTTCCCTCTTTAAGCATTTCCGTTAACCTATTTTTGAGTGTTTGCATTATCTCTTGGAACCTACTTAGATCTTTTGAATAGAAATTGGGAGCTTTAAATTTTAAAAGGCCATTATATGTTTCAGCTTGCCCACATAAGGCAATCATAGTCTTCAAGGGTCTATCTATTGAAGTATTATCTCCATCAGCTCTTGTGCTTTGTTTTTTGTTCCGTTTTTCTTGAAGAGCAATCCTGACCGATATATTTTCCCCATCTATCTGGGAGAGAATTACTTTTAAATCCTGAATTTTCTTTACCATTTTACTCTCCACTCCCACCTAACCATGTTGGTGCAACTGGTTCGACAAAAGGCCAAAGGAAAGGAGATATTCCTATAAGTGCACCGATAATGAGACAATGTATAATACTCTCATGCATTCCTCTACCTGAAGCTCCAGGGACGACTGCTGAACCAATGTAAACTTTAACCGTAACTACAAGGGTAATTGCAACTCGCAATAAAATATCATTTTCTAAGAGTGCAGGTAAAGATGCTCCAATCATTTGTTGGAAGAAATTAATATTGAAGGATGCAAGGGAAGCAATAATCAGAAGAGGAAAAATATGGAGCCCATGACTAAACCAATGTGAGCCTTGAAAGGCTTCATCACCTTTTAATAAATAGAGTTCATAAATCCCTAAAATCAAACCCATAGCAATAGCAGGAAGAATAATGAACGTTTCTGTTGCAGCTGCTGCCATTCAACAAATAACAAGCATTCAACTTTATAAATCTTTTTCTTTCGTAAGGACAAAAACTTTATTAATTCTTAACACTCCCAAAAGAAAAATGCAAAAGAGTGTGATCAGAGTATTTGTTTATGTATTTCTTATTCTCTTTATTCTTCCTCTAGCTTTTGCACATGAAGAAGAACACAAAAAAGATTTTATTTCTCCTGAAGTTTTAACAAAAATATCCTTAGTACTTATTGGCTTAACTTCAGCAAATGCTCTAATTTTAGTATCTCTTTCTCATTTTTATAAGAAAAAGAAAAAACTAGTTTTCTTAACCCTAATCATTCCTATAATCCTTACAACCCTATTTCTTCTTATTTCCACGATTTATATGAATCTCAATGCAGAGTCTTCTGGCCCCGTCCATTGGCACGCAGATTATGAAATTTGGGCATGTGGGGAAAAACTCAATCTTATGGATCCTGATGGCCTTTCAAATAAAATAGGAACAAATCTTTTTCATGAACATAATGATGATCGTATACATATTGAAGGGGTTATAGATGATATGGATAAAATAAATCTTCAACATTTTATAGAGACTGTTGGGGGAGAAATAAGCTCCAGCGCTATATCGCTGATGACAAATGAGGGAGCTGTAAACTATGAAAATGGGAAACAATGTAATGGATTTTTACAAGTCTTTGTATACAAAACAGAAAATGAAAGAGTCATACAAAACAAAGTAGAAAATTTTCTAGATTACATTCCTTCCCCATATAGTCAAGTTCCTCCAGGAGACTGTATCATTATTGAGTTTGCAGAAGAGAAAGAAAGCACAGAACATATCTGTGGGACCTATAGAATAGCTGAAGAAAAAGGAGAGGCCCATGGCAGTTGAAGCATACATTCCAACACTCACGGTAGTAGTCACCACAGCAGCAATAGATTCTATTAATCCTTGTGCAATAGGCGTATTGATTCTTATGCTTTCTGTGTTACTTGGAGGAGGAAAATCAATATCAAGAATGCTTTTTCTTGGATCCTTATACATTTTCTCCGTGTTTACAGTGTATTTTCTTGCAGGTCTTGGCTTAATGTATTTCCTAGCAAATATTCCTCTCTGGGTTACAGAGTACATTTCATTAAGTGTGGGAGCTTTAATTATAGCTGCAGGTATTTTAGAAATAAAAGATTATTTTTGGTATGGGAAGGGCTTTAGTCTTGTAATTCCCGGGTACTTTGCAAAAAAGTTGCATAATCTGAGTACTAGCACAACAGTATTTGGAATAATGTTTCTAGGAGCTTTTGTTTCTGCAGTAGAGTTACCATGCACAGGAGCTCCTTATCTTGCAATTATTACTCTTTTATCCCAGTACTTTGATGCTACTGCCTTTATGCTTTTGATTTTATACAACATCATCTTTGTTGCTCCATTAGTCATTATACTCTTGCTTGTTGTTTCAGGAAAAAGTCTTTACAACGTAAAGAAATGGAAACAAGAGAACAGGGGGATGATGCGTTTATGTATTGGTTTACTATTAGTCGCAATGGGTTGGTTACTCATACTCATAGCAAATGGAACAATAAATTTGGGGTGAAAATATGAAACATATTGTAAAAAGAAAAGGCCATGAAGAACATTTTGATGAAAGAAAAGTCTATGCTTCCTGTTATGCAGCGTGTCTAGGTACACGAATGAAACATAGTGAAGCAGAAAAAATATGTGAGAAAGTATGTAAAGAGATGAATGCTTGGGTTGCAAAAAAAGGAGAAATAAACTCCACTGACATTTTTAAACAAATGACAAAGGCAATAAAAAAATATAATGAACAAGCAGCCTTCCTCTATGAGACACATAGAGACCTTGCTTAAGCATAAAAACTAAACCTTTCAGGTTCACACATGACACCTATAAGTGCATCTGGATTAACTTCTTGTGCCTTTTCTAAGGTTTTGAGATCCTGTGCAGAAGCAAGGCATTGTCTGTAGGGATGAGAATGCAGCGCAATAAGTGTCTCTTCCGGGCATGCTTCAGAAACAACATGATCAAATGCTTGTTCATACATCACGACATCATACACAGAAGTAACATGGTATTCACCATCGTATACTCCCATTAAACAGACTTTAAACTCTTCACTCAGGTGGCTATTATACTTCTCCAATAAGACTTCATAGCTTTCATTTTCAAAAGAAACAGAAACTTCTTGTTTTACAAGTCCATTATGAATAGTTTCACTATCAATAAGGCTTGCAAGAATATCAAGAGGGATGAGAAAGTATCCTAAGATAAGAAAGAGAAGAAATAATGCTAGTAAGGCAACAAAAATCTTCTTCCAGAGTGGTTTTTCTTCTTCTGGAACTGCTGTAAACGTCATTTCTTCTTCCATTGCAAGTGTAAAGGGAGAATTATTTAAAAATCATCCCTATTCAAAAAGCGAAAGCTTAAATAGATATTCTGATACCAAGCTCGCAACAAAATCAGGAGGAGATATCATGAAAGATCTCTTACAACAACCTTTATACAAATTAGAAGACGATGATGATATGGATGATGATGGGTTTGATGATGAAGATGATGATTGGGATGACGAGTAAATAGTCTTTCTAAGAGTCTCTTTCTTTTTTTTTACAATAAAAAATATAACAGTACAGGTAAAAGTAAACAACCCATCATTTGGCTTCTTGTGACTCCTTTTATTTCTGGAAGCATACCTAATGTAATACTCACAAGAAAAATAAGCAAACCTAACCAGCCTGTAAGAAGAATAACCAGAATGCTAATAAAAAAGATAACAGCAAGAGAAACTTTCCGGTAAGGTAGCTGAGGGATCCATAAAGAAAATTTTTGTGCAAGAAAAAGTGTAAGAAAACACGCAAAGCCTCCTGCTGTTAAACAAACAAAAAGAAGAAGAAGCAAAGAAAAAAAATCGATGTGGAAGAATTGAGCAACACTTGCAATTGCTCCATTTCGTGTTTTCTCAAAAAGGTAAAAGCTCAATAGAGAGAGAAGCATGTTCACTGTAGAAAGTCCTCCGATCAAAACAAGGTAACTCTTTTCATGAAGTTTGATAATACTTGTGCCTATACTTGCTGCCTGTGCAGGTCCTAATCCAGGCATAAAGCTCGCAATCCATCCAATAACGCTTGCACAAGGAATGGCTTTATAGACTTCTTTAAGTTCTGGATGTGATTTTTCTTGTGGAGGTATAACATGTGTCTGTTGCAAAGAAAGAATCAATGCACTCACACCAAAAAGTCCTGAGAAGAGAGGAAAGAGTCCTTGTTCTAAAGGAAGAGAAAAAACGATAAGACCAAGACATCCAGAAAGAAGAAAGATAATTGTAGCCCAAAGTCTATTTTTTTCTTTAAAGAGAAGAAAAAGACAAACAAAAAGAAGAATCCATCCTATACTTTTTTGTAAGAAAGGATAAATCCATTCCGTAGCAAAAAAGAAGAGAGGAAGAAAAAGAAAACTAAAGAGAAGGCTTCCTAATGCTCCTACAAGAATGAGAAATATTGCTTCATAGCCTTTGCCTTCAAGAACAAGCTTATGTGAGGGAAAAAGAGCAAATGCTTGGGATGGATCAGGAATAGCAAGAAAAGTACTAGGAAGGACATCAACAAAAGTGTGGGTAATGGCAATAGCAAGAATAAAACTAGCTAAACTTAAAGGAGAAAAATAGTGAAGAAGCATTGGGGAAAGAGAAAGGATGAACACAGAGAGAAGGTTTACATGCACTCCTGGAATAATTCCTGTAATAATTCCTAAAAGTATTCCAAATACAGTTGCAAGTGTGATTTCAAGAAACATATCTTCTCTTAGGAAAGATCTCTTAATAAAAGAGGGTATATTTTTTTCGGAAATTCTTCGAAAAAGTATTTAAAGCTCCGGAAATCCTCCGGGTTAACAACTACTTCCAGGGCTATAACCTTCTAATTCATCCTCAGAGTGAAAACAAATCAAGTTCTCTGGCTTAATTCTTTTAGCCCATTTACATTCAGGCTTGTGATAAATATTAGAGTTTTTACTTGCAACATACAAACAATCATTTTGTATATTCACACAAGACCAAACTCCTAGTTGTTCTTCTTGTGCTTTCTTTTCAAGTTCTTTCAGCTCAAAATAATACTTTGTAGTTTCATTATACTTATCATACACCTTTGCATATCCTTCTTCAACAAGGTATCCATTAATAAAAGTAGTATTGGTGTAGATATAACGAAGAAATCTTCCATATTTATCAGTATCAGTAATCTCTTCTTCAAGAAAAATTTCCTGATACAAAACAAGTTCTTCTAACTTTTCTTTTGCTTCTTTATAATAACACTCTCCTGTTTCTGGAGTGTTAATGCCAGAGAGTCGTATTCTTCCTAGGTCTATGTCTAATGTATCTCCATCAATAACATCATGAACAATATAGGAACTTCCAAATTCTCCTTGTACAGTGCAAGCACTAACAAAAACGATACAGATTAAGAATAAATGTTTCATAGTCCTCTAAGATTTTTTGCTTTAATAAGTGCTTGTGAAGAAAATCCGGAAATCTTCCGGAATTTTTTGCAGAGTCTTTATAAAAACATTTTTCTCTCAAAACGTATGCAAGAAAAAACACTCTCAAATATTTCTGTAGCGACTTCCATGGGAGGGGTGCTCGGACTTTTCATACTTTCCTTTTTTGTAAACTATGATCTTGTTGCGATAGCTGATATAGATCATTCTATGGAAGGAAAAACAGTGAGGGTGGAAGGAGAAGTTATTTCTGTAATACAATATGAAGAAGTAACTCTTATAAAAATGAAAGATGAAACTGGAGAAATAGCAGTAATATCCTTTACAAATGAAAATACTCTTGTAAAAGAAAATACTCTTGTAAAAGTTATTGGAACAATATCTGATTATAACTGTAATCTCGAAATTAAAGCAGAAAAAATATCCTTACTGGTCTAAAAAAAATGATTTAGGAACTGTACTTGTAATATAATTATTTAGAATGGGATACACATCAAAATGTTGAATAATTTCTCCAAAATGTGCCCGAAGAAGAATAGAAAAAGCATGAAAGTCTTTCAATGAAGCAACTTCAACATCTATTTCATAGTCCCAGTTACCAAATATTTTTGAAACATGTACAATCTCTTCTTGCTGTCGATAAAATTTGAGAAGCTCTTCATCTTTTTGTTTAGAAACAGAAGAAGTTTTTAAAAGAATTTTATAGGCCTGGTATTTGTAACTGTAACAATCGATGTTTGCGCCATAGCCTTTGATAATCCCTCTTGTTTCAAGATTTCGTATTTTAGCAATAGCTGTTTTTGGGCTTATTTCATGTTTTGCGGCAATTTTCACATAAGATATTCTAGGGTTGTCATAAAGTTCCTTGAGAATTTTAATTGTCATAATATCCATAGAGTGTATATCTCTATCTCCTCCAAGAACAATACTTTGTGCACGTGAAGAATGTTCTGTAAGATATTTTCTTTTGAATTCATAACTCACAGCATTTGTTAGTATGGAATAATTTTTGATCAACTGTGGGAACTGAGTAAGAAGAGTGTGGATTTCTTTTGTACAACGAGAAGCATTTTTTTGTGCAAACAAAACCATATAATCATAATGTGCTCCCAACTCTGTAATAGAAAGAATAGAACTATGTTGTTTGAGTGTTTGTAAAAATAAATCCTTCTGTTCTTTTTTTGCATGATGTAAAGAAAAAAGGACTTTATAACAAGAGTATCCAAAACAAATATAATCAATAAGCGTATAATAGTTAAGAATCACTTTTTTTTCTTCAAACTGTTGAATTTTATAATGTATTCCTTGTTGACTCATCTTCATTTTTTTAGCAATTTTATTCAAGGGTGTACGTGCATTAAGATCTATTTCATAAAGAAGTTGAAGATCTTTTTGAGAAAATTCTTTCATTTTAATCTTTTTTAGGTAAAATACCTATATAAATGTAATCTTTTTACAGGAAAAGAAAGAGATACAATTTAATACTGTTCCGTTACAATATAAGATATTTAAAAAGGTGACGAGTGATGGCTATAAAGAGAAAAAAAAGAAATTCTATGAAAGGCTTGCTTTTACGCACAGTCAAGGAAATAGACCAAATAAGACAAGAGCACTATGGGCTAAGTTATGACTGTAAACATGCAGCTGCTTCTGTGAGTAGAGTTTTTGGTCGTTTTGTCAGTTATGTCCAATTTGATACCCCTAAAAAACCAGCCTACCTTGTTCTTCTAGGCATGCCAGAAGAAAATTTAAAAGATACACACAATGGTGTCACAGGTATAGCAACAAAATATCTCGGTAAACCTTTTGCAAAAGTTATGCCTCAGCTTCTCAAAGACATTGGGAACTGTGATGGTGCAGTTGTGGTGAATAATGCAGGGAAAGTTGTCCGTGTTGGTGCACAGTTAATCAATCTTGATACAAGGGGGCTTTTAAGAGAGAGGAAAAGAGAACTGGGAAAAAATGAAAATCCTGCAAAACTCTTAGGCTTCTCAGAAGAAGTAGGAACGCGACATACTTCTGCAATAGTTGCTTCCTATAAACATAAAGGGATCAGAGTAGTAACCTTAAGTGAAGAGTCTGGTGACATTCGTATATATGAAGATGGAAAAATTCTCGCATCTACAAATCACAGAGATCGTGTAAATAGAAGAAAAGGAATTGCCATAAAACAACAAGAACAAACATCGCCTTTAGAGAAAATAGCAGAATTAGCCACAATGTCTGTGTAGGATAGTTTTATAAATTTTAGAATATTTTTTCTTTGTATGGACGTAGAGAAACGCTTACAGCTGGTAACAAGAAATACGCAAGAAGTTATTACAGAAGAAGAATTAAGAAAATTACTTCAAGAAAAAAAGAAGCCTTCAGTATACTTAGGGACTGCAATTACGGGAAGACCTCATATTGGGTATTTTGTTTGGGTTCTCAAACTATCCGATTTTCTAAAAGCTGGTTTCAAAGTAAAACTTCTTCTTGCAGACATTCATGGTGCATTAGATGGAACAGCTTGGGAAACCTTAGATAAAAGGTATGAATATTATAAAATAGTAATTCCTTTGATGTTTGAATGTATTGGTGCAGATATAAAAGATTTTGAAATAGTCAGGGGTTCTTCTTTTCAAATGAAGGAAAAATATTTTTATGATATTCTCAAAATGTCAACAGCAGTAACAATTAATGATTGTAAGAGGGCTGCAGCAGAAGTGGTAAAGTTTGGTGATAATCCTAAGTTAAGCGGCCTTATTTATCCTATAATGCAAGCGCTCGATGAAGAACATCTTTCTGTTGATATTCAATATGGAGGAATAGACCAAAGAAAGATTCTTATGTTCGCTCGTGAGAGCCTACATCATGTAGGATACAAACCAAGAATAGAAGTAATGACGCCTTTGATTCCTGGGCTTGTAGGAAAGAAAATGTCTGCTTCCGATCCTAAAACGAAAATTGATCTTTTAGATGATGAAGAAACAATTACAAAGAAGATCAAAGGTGCAGAGTGTGCTGAAGGTGTTATAGAAGATAATGGAATTTTAGCTTTTACAAAATATGTAATTATGGTTATAAAAGGAGATCGTGGGGAAGCGTTTATTGTAGAACGTCCAGAGAAATTCGGTGGAAATGTAAAATACATGAACTATGAAGATATAGAGAAAGATTTTGCAGAAATGAAACTTCATCCTTTAGATTTGAAAACTGCGCTTGCAAAAGAAATTAATAATCTCCTAAAGCCCATTCAAGAAAAACGCAAGACTTTAGAAAAAATAGCCTCTACAACATATAGCTAATTTTTATATAGAGGAAAGACTTCTTTCTAATCATGCGTCTCTTCCTAGCAGCAGATCTCCCCAAAGAAATCAAAGATTACCTCTTTGAACTAGAATTAAAAGTAAAAGAAGCAAAGATTACTTGGGTATCCAAAAAGAATCTGCATCTCACTTTAAAGTTTCTTGGGGAAGTACAAGAGAAAGATCTTCCTAAGATAAAAGAACAAATGAAAGTACATCACGCCCCACTAAAACTCACTTTAGGGGATATAGGATTTTTTCCAAATGCAAAAGATCCAACGGTAATCTGGCTAGCAGTAAACCCTGAAGAATCTGTAATTTCTCTCCAACAAAAGATTGATGCACAACTTCTCTCCTCTTTTCCGGGTGAACAAAAGTTCCAAGCGCATCTCACTTTGGGAAGAATTAAATCTATTCGGAGGAAAGAAGACTTCAACAATTCCATCAAATCTTTAAACCTTGAAAAAAAGTCATTTGTCATTTCTTCTTACCAATTAATGAAATCAGAATTAACAAAGAACGGTCCACACTATGAAACCATTGAAAATGTTATTTTGTCCTAAATGTAAACAGAGTTTTATCGATAGAGATCCATTCACTGGGATATATTTTTGCAAAAGTTGTGGATATCAAGGAACAGTAGTCATTATGATGGATAGAGAATAAAAAAGTTTAAATAGGAATTCAGCTTGTTAAAATTTTAATGAAACAAAAAGATGTGGGGAGTGCTTCAAAAGAGAGTTCAGATTCATTTCGTCCTTTTCGGTCTGCAGCAACAGAACCTCAACCTAAAAATGCTCAAGCAAAAGTTTCTCATGATTCTATTTCAAAAAAAGATTTATTCTTAATGTCCTTCCTTGGTTTTATCACAGGAGGAATTCTTATCTTAGGTCTATTATTTTTTACAGGAGCAATAACAGGGAATGTTGTGCTAGATCTTTCTGGGGAAAAAGAGGTGGTGACGGAAGAACTTGCAGTCCCTGTTGTTGAAACTCCTGTAGAAAATACTACAGAACTAGTAACAAATATAACTGAAGAAGTAGTTGTTGAAGAACCAGTAGTAGAAATAGTAGAAGAAGTTGTAGAAGAATCTGATCCTTGTGGTTCAGAAAATGAAATTACTCTTGCTTTAGATGAGAGCTATGACCATAATGGAAGAGAAGTGATCTTAAAACTTGCAGGAGACTTTGCAGCACAAATCTCTGTAGGGGGTAAGAAAGAGCTCATCTCTGTTGGTGAAACCATGGATATTAATGGAGAAAGCATCACCATGACAGATGGCTCAGAAGCAGATCAAACAGTAAGCATTTACATTGCTTGTTAATTTTTTTCTTTGTAATCTTCATCAAGAACTTTTCGTATCTCTATAGCTTTTTTCTTGCCTATATTTTCTACATCTTTCAGCTCTTCTTCTGAAGCGTTAATAACATTTTTCACACTTCCAAACTCCTTTAGAAGACTTTGTGCAAGCTGTGTTCCCACTCCTGGCAGACCGGCAACTATAAACTCCTGAAGCTCTCTGGTACTCAGAGGTTTCTTTTCTCCTCGAATACTGAACTCTCCAGTTCTTTCTTCTTGTTCCCTTCGTGCTATTGTAATAAGCAGTTCTGCGGTATCGCGAAAATCTTTGCTATAAATAATAGGTACTTTCATGTCGATAGCTATCCACGCAAGCATTCCTCGAATAGCATTAGGATGTACCTTTCGAACAGAATAGAGATCATCCGTCCCTTCAATAATAAGCAGAGGCTTTTCAAAAGTCTCTTTCAATGCCTTCACTTGTGAAAGGAGCCTTTTATCTAGGAGTGAATCCACAAAATCTTTAATTTCTTTTCTTTCAATTCCTACTTTCTCAGAAACCAAGAAATCTCCAACATCCAGGTTTTGCATATGAACATCTACTCCTTGGTCAACCAGATATTTGATAACACCAGAGCCTTTTTCTCGTGCATCAGCATAGATTTTCAAAGCTGTTGAGAATTCTTGTAACGATTGTTGTTCAGGTGCTTTTTGGAGGCTAAACTTGTTTTTTAAATCTTTCAAAACACGATGCATTCTGTTTTCTTTGTGGTGTGCAGTCCATCGATATGCTTCATCTCGTGTACCTTTTGTCACAAGAACAATAACTCTTCCTTTTTCCATCCTTCCTGTTCTTCCTCTTCTTTGTACAGTGCGAATTGCAGATGGTACTGGCTCATAAAAAATAATGAGATCTACAGCTGGAATATCTATTCCCTCTTCACCGACAGAAGTCCCAATAATTACATTAAATTTTTCTGCTTTGAAGTCCTCCAACATCTGTATTTGTGCTTTTTGTGTCATGCCAATTCCTTTTTTCTTCGCTTGCCCCACAAAAAGTTCGCATTTAACCCCTGATATGAGGTTGATGTTATTCTTTAATTTCATTGCAGAGTCTCGAAAGTTATTAAAAATCAGAATTTTTTTACACTTTTTACTTTCTTCTTCAACGATGGAGAGAAGCTTGTTAAATTTCGGATGTTCTACTTTTTTCTCAAAGAGCTGTGTAATTTTATAGTATGCAGTCTTAAAGTCTGGGTCAATAACCAAGTTTTTTGTAGCTTTGACCTTGGTCACTTCTGCTTCTTGATAGAGCCTTTGCATATATTCATATGCAGCACTGACTCCTTGCGTTTCAAACAGTTCTTGTGCAAATTGTATCTTCATTGCTTCTGCGAGAAGAGAAAGCGATTGCCAGACTTCAGGATCTCTTTCCCCCTGTGCAAGTCTCTTTTGCATATCTTTTTGCATACCAAGCAACTGAGTCTTGCTTGCTTGCATAACAGAATCCATTGCTCCGAGTTCTTTGAGTAGTTTAAGCTTTTTCTTAGAACATATGTGTAAATACTCTTTTGCTTCTTTGAATGCTGGAGGTAATTCCAGAAGAACATACTCCACCACTGTTTCTTGTACATAAGGTTTAAGATCAGGATCATCATCGGAACGCACTTCAATGTCCTCTATAAAAAGATTTTGACATACTTCTGTAATTTTTTCTAAATCTGATCCTGGAGATGCGCTGAGACCAAGGATTCTGGGATAAGGAGAAACTTTGTGATATTGTTTTGCAATCCACACATAATCATAGTTTTGAACGGCATGCTGGGCTTCATCAAAAATAATTGCTGAAACTTGCTTCAAATCAATTTTTCGATTAATAATATCATTACTCATTCCTTGAGGAGTACTCACCACAACCTGTGCTTCTTTAAACAATCTTTCTCTCTCTTCTGGTTTCATTTCGCCTGTAAAAGCGTGTATACAAGGAATATTTGAACAGTCCCGAAACTCCTGTGCAATCTGTGCCGCAAGTGGTTTTGTAGGAGTAAGAAAGATAATTTTAGAGTTAGGGAAATTATTGAGCCTATGAACTGCAACCATCAATGCTGTTTTTGTTTTTCCTCTTCCAGTAGGCAAACAAATCAGTGTATTTGCTCGTACAGCTGTGTTGAGAATAGTTTGCTGATACAAGCGTGGAGTGAACTCTTTTATCTGGTACATGTTAAAAAATATTTTTCAAGGCCTTATAAATCCTGCGCGCACACTTGCCATTTGTCCACGGGCATAAGATTAATAAAGGGTCTTTTTTTGACTAAGCATATGATTGTTATAGTATTAGGTATATTAGATATTCTTGCAGGTCTAAGTATTTTCACTTTAAATTTCAGCTGGGGGCCCATGCTTATAGGCTTTTTTGCCATCTATTTAATCATAAAATCTCTCCCTTTCTTAAACAGCATTGCAAGTATTCTTGATCTTTGTGTTGCCGGAGTCTTTGTTTTTGCACTTATGGGCTTTGCACATACAGCCTTGAGCGCTCTTGCTGCATTATGGCTTATACAAAAGGGAATATTTAGTTTCTTTTAGTTTTTGAAATAATTATAATAGTAATACAATGTACCACCAATAAAAAGACTAACAAGACTAATCAAAAGCATAGGGATAGTACTCACAGTATAGGCAAGGACTACCATAGAGATCATAAAAACTAAGCTTGAAACATAGAGCAATCGTGATCCAAAATAAATTTTCGTTCCAGCGAGTGTAGAAAAAGGAACCATGTGAAATAATGCAAGCATAGCATTCAAGAGAATAAAAGTATCAAAACTTCCATAAGCATTAAGAAGTTTTCCAATGATCATTAAGATAATGTTTGCCATAGGGCCAGCGAGTGCAATTTTCGCTTCTTCATAGTTCGTCACTTCTAGAAACTTTCTTCCGAAGCGTGAAGATTTTTTCAAAAGCAAATTATATTGCCCTACTGCTAAGAAAAAAAGTTGTCCATTACTAATCAATGTCACAAAGAGACAAAGAACAAGCCCCAAGGGGAAAGAGTGCATGAGATATTCTTTCCCAAAAAAAGAAATAGTCCGTGGAAATGCTTTATTTTTTGTTCTTCCCATAAGGCTCATAGGAGTAAAACGAAAACTTTGTATGCCCCATGGAACATATTCTGTATCAAAACCATTCATTCGAGCAACAACTTTATGTGCTATTTGTTGTGCAGTAAAGGAAATGACAACCATCAGAAATACAATAAAGAGGTTTCCCAGCCAATACCCCCATGTAAACGTTTCACTTCCATCGTCAAAACCAATAGCAAGACTAAGGACAAGAATAGTAACTAATAATGCAAAGAGTTCTCTTTTCGTAAACATCTTTTTACTAAATTATTCAAAGTATTTAAAATCTTTGTGAGGATGGAATGTTCATAAGAGAAAATAACTTTAAAAAAGCTTATAAAGCAAAACACTCTGCTATGAGAGAATGAAGAGGTTAGCACTATTTATAATTTTTCTTATAACATTGCAAATATTCTCTGTAGCAGCCTATGAAGTAGGAGTAAATTCCTTCTCTAAATCTGAAGTTATCCTTGAAGTTACAGGTTTACAAAGCTTAGATATAAAAGTAACAGAAGTGAAAGCAACAGTAGAGAGTGAAACAATTTCTGATACGTATACTGCAGATGTAAAGTTACAAACAGAAGGAGATAAAGTGCTCATAATAGTGGATATTAGTCCTATTTTTGAAGATTATACCACTGATCGAGTAAAATCTATTACAGTATCTGGTGTGATTGAAGTAGACGGAGAAAAAATGGATTTTGGAAAAAGGGTCCCATTTCGAGACCAAAAATCTCGGCAATTAGCTCCCTCTGATGAACAGTCTTCTAACTTAGTGTATTGGATTATTGGTTTATGCCTGGTCTTAGTATGTATTATTTTAGCTCTTTTCTATAGAAAGCCCAAAGAAAAAATCTTGTCAATACAAAAAGTATCTTCAAAAGTAAAGAGGAAAACAAAGAAAAAAAGAGTAACAAAAAAAGCTAAGACGAAGAAGAAGGCGAAGAAACGTTTGTAAGAATCTCATAAATACCCTTCTGATGTCCAGCACCTACAATTGCAACAATACAAGTATCAGGATATTTGTGCATTGCATGCTGTATTCTTTTTGCCATAAACACATTTCGTTCTTCAATGAGCACTTTATACACGCTAGGATATCGTCCTCGCACTTGTTCAACCAGTTTGTCAATAAGTTCTTCTTGAGGAACACTTCGTAGATCAAAACTAACTTTCTCACCAAACCCTAATAAGCCCTTAACAATATCACCAGCAAAACGAAATTTCTCCTTATAAGTGAGTACTTTAAACAACCTTTTGATGGTAATGCTTATCTCTTGATCCAAAAGAAGAATTTTTGCTTCAATCTTTGCAGCTTCATGAATACCTGCTTTCATTTCTGCTCCAGGTTTCGTCCCCACCATTTTTCCTAGCTTTTCTTCAATCCATGCACCAAAGAGAGCAAAAACAAAACCAGAAGCCCCCAATTTCTTAAATTCTTGAAAACTCATTCTTTTTCTCTTTCTGTTCTCTGGCTGGAGTAAACCTTGTAACCTTCCCTTATCCAATTCTACACCTACAAAGCCTGGTTTTCTGTCCTGTATCGTTTTCTTCACTAAAGCGACACTTTCCGGAGAGATATGAGATGTCCCAACCAATATAAGATTTTTATATTCTATCATAGAGTAAAGAAAAGTATTTAAACACTTAAAAGATTATCTGTCTTCTAGGGAGGCAAGCAGAATGTCCTTAAAAACAAGAAATGTAACTGAAATTTATAATATGCAAGTATTCACCGATGCAGGTGATTATTTCGGAGATGTCGAAGAAGCTGTTCTCACAAGCAATAAAGTTGCTGGGTGGAGAATCAAAGCTACCAAAAATTCCCACTTATCTAAAATCTTAGGTGGAGCAAGAGGTGTAGTGGTTCCTCATCAATTGGTAAAAGCCGTTGGTGATGTAATGATTATTTCTCGAAATGCTGTTCCAAATTATGAGGAATCTATGGACTAGTAAGTATTTTTTTCTTTTAAATATTTTTTTCTACAATTTCTAACGATACATTTATAAATCTCAATATGCTATGCTAACAACAATATGGTGGAAACTGTTTTGGGTGATGCAGTTGAGTTGCTTCAAGATTTTGGCTTCTTCGATGTCATTTTACCCTTTTTATTGGTGTTTACAATCGTTTTTGGTATTCTGGAAAAGACAAAAATATTTGGTACAGAAGGAGAAAAACAACTTCCCAAAAAAAATATTAATGCCATGGTTGCATTTGTCATAGCATTCTTCGTTCTCGCTGCAAAAGAAATTATTACTTCATTTCAAGAATCTCTTCCCATTGTTGCCTTGGTATTGACAGCAATAGTTTCTTTCCTCATGCTCATAGGTGCATTCTCCTCAAGTAAAGAAGAATTTAATTTCATGGAAATGTTTGGTGGTTGGAAAACTCCTCTTGCAATAATTTTTGTTATATCCATTGTTGCAATCTTTTTCCATTCCTTTGGTTGGTTAGAACCCATTTATGACTATTTCACTGGTCGTGGGCAGGATGTATTCATTATTGCAGTATTCCTGGGTATCGTTGCAGCAGTAGTGGGTTTCGTGTTTAACACAGGTACGGAGACAAAATCATAATGGCAACAAGTTTCAGTTTTCAAGATTTCATGTCTGGTTTGGAAGATATAGGATTTTATGAAGTTGCTCTCCCATTTTTATTAGTTTTTACCATTACCTTTGCAATTCTTCAAAAAATTCAAATTTTTGGAGAGAAAGGAAAGAATTTCAATGCAGTGATTGCAGTAGTTATGGCTTTTCTTGTGGTAAGAACAGCATCCATTGTTGAAGTGATGAATACTTTTTTACCAAAGATTTCTCTCATATCTATTATTATCGTAGTTACTCTCTTACTCCTAGGGATTCTATTAAACAAAGAAAATACGAGTTTTACTGGTGCTTTAGGTGGTATAGGTATTCTTCTCACTATGGGGGCAATTATTTTCGCATTTTTAACTTCTTCAGGTGCTCTCGGTTTAGAACTCCCTTCATGGTTAAACTTCTCTAGTGGAGATTGGAATTTCATTATTGGCCTTTTGATATTTTTCGCATTTTTTATGTACATTACTTCAGACTCTGATGATAAAAAAGAAAATTCTTTATGGAAATTTATTAAAGATCTTCCAAACGATATCGGAGGAAAAAAATAAATGGCGACCTTTTTAGACGTAGGAATTCTTGAGTACTTCCTTCCCTTTTTCGTATTCATTTTTGTAACAGTTATTCTTTGGGCGCTTCTAGAAAAAGTTCAATTCTTCCCTGGAAATAAAGCTGCAAATCTCGTGATTGCATTTACGATAGGTATTTTATTTATTCTTGTCCCAGAACTAACACAAATCATTTCTTTAGCAACGCCTTGGTTTGTTGTTTTCCTTATTTTCCTTTTATTTTTGATCCTCATCTTTATCTTCATGGGTGTCAAAGCAGACTTTATTGCATCTGTATTTGGGGGTGATAAACCTAACCTAGTGGTGGTCTGGGCGATTCTTGTTGTGTGTATTGGCATTTTTGGATATGCTTTTACGCAAGTATATGGAGAACAAATACATGACATCACTGCTGGAGAAAGTACTGATGGCAGTGGCGACCTTGTACAAAATGTGGGTCAAATTATTTTCACACCAAAAGTTCTAGGGATGTTTTTCCTCTTGGGCATGGCTGCATTAATCATACGTTTTGTTTCTGCAACAGCAACATAAAAAAGAAAATTATTTTTTCTGCTTTAATTCTTCAGTAATCTTACTTAGTTCTTTGACATTGCTTACAAGCGGCTCCATAATCTTACTAAACACTTGTTCAAGAGCCTTCATATCATTTCCAATACCAAGAACACTATCATTATACTCTTTCACTTTTCCAAGAACAGCAACTTGAAGATCTTCTAGTCTTTTCTGTGTACGAAGAAGCTCTTGTTTCACTGCTTCCATATCATCACTAACTCGGGCTTTAAAAACAGGAATATCTCCAACGGTTCGCATCATTTCTTTCCACTTTTCTTCAACAATTTGTTCAACCAATACTTGGATCTGGTCATAATTAACCGAAGGTGGAGCTTGATACTGTTGTGGTTGTTGATATTGAGAATATTGTTGTTGCGGAGCTTGTTGTTGATCAGGTGCAGGTCCTTGGTCAGGTAATGGGATATCTAAGTCTTGATCCATTACAGATTGTTGCATTTGTTGTCCTGGCATTGCATTCACTCCTTGTTTTATTTCTGCTTGATGAATAGCATCAGAGATTTGCTGAAGATTATAACCTTTTGATTCCAAACTTCGAGTTATTTCCTCTCGCTTAAAACCTTGATTCAATAATGCCAGCGCATCATTCACTGGTATCTCTGTCTGCGGCATTGTCTTTCTTGAGCCTCTTTACTGGAACTGCTTCCTGTGCTTTTAATGCAGCATGAATCATTTCCTCAACTTTCTTTTCACTAACAAAGTTCATAGGGCTCCAGAGCTTAATATACTTTTCGAGTACTTTAAGGTCACTTTGTTTTGCAAATTTTCCTGCTTCTTCCGTAAGATGCCTCACAATGTTTTTTACATTTGCAATATCTTTTTTCATATCTTTGATATCCATGTCAAGAACTTTTGTTTCTTTCATAACCTTTTTGTACTCTTCAATCATATTTTGATTCATAACCAAAAGTTTTTCAGAAAGCAAGCTTTGTTTGGATTCAAGAATACGCAGTCTATTTGCAAGTTCGTTCACTGCTTGAGTAAAATCTACTTGCATTTGCTCTTGCGCCATACTATTCTTCTAAGCTTTTGTCTTAATAAATATTTGCTCTATATTCTACACAAAAGAAAGCTATTTAATCTTGAGAACTCTTAGAGGCATAAATGGTGTACACAAAAGAGGTAAAGCAAGTAGAAATAATTCGAGAAGGAGGAGAAGAAGTTCTTAAAATGAACTATGAAGACAAGTCTTACACACCCTCAATTGAAGACAACCCTCTTGTCATGATGGATGCTATTGATAAGCTTGTAGAAAATCCTTCAGCAGCACGTATTACTTTTCACCAAAGAAGAAAATATGCCTACACCTATGAACAAACCCAAATGCTTGTAGAGATTGCCAACATTTACAGTTATTTTTTTAAGAGCAAACGTGCAACCTCTTTACAAAACATTGGTCTTCCAACAGATCCTCCAGAACTTCTTGGACAAAGACTCTCCACCATCCAATTCCTTCTATTTAATCTCCTAAAACAAGACCCTCTTGCAGCTTATGCTGAGCTCAAGAGAATACTAAGGACTGAAACAATTAACAAAAAGACAACACAAGATCCCAACGCACAAAACTCTTATGCTCTCTACACACAAATTCTAGAAGAAATTCTTTCACAATTAGAAAAAACAAAAATTATTCTCCAGTCAAAAGAATATCTTGCAGGGTATACACAAGCAGATAGAGAAGTGTACCGATTATTATTTCGCCCAACGATTAGTCCTGACTTTATGTATGCAAAACTTGCAACTTCTCCACCATTAGATGCAGAACAATTGGATTTATACAAAATTAATAATTCTACAGATGTTGCAATCTACAAAACACAAACAGAAATTAAAAATCTGTACCATATAACTCCTCCAGAATTCAAAATATCCGAAGACAAATTTGAATTAATTGATCTTGCAAAAAAAGTCATTTCAGAGCATCAACCTCAAGCAGAAGAATTCCTCGATCCAGAAAAAATGCGTACAACCTTTACAAATATTAGTAAAGATCTAATTCGAGAACTTGCAGAACAACGAGGCATGCTTCTCACCCCTGATGAAGTTGTCGAGATGGCAGAAATTCTTGTACGACACACCATTGGCTTTGGTGTGGTAGAGCTTCTTCTTGAAGATGAAAGAGTACAAGACTTAACGATAAACTCTCCTATGGGCCAAGTTCCTATTTTTCTTCTTCATGAAAACCATGCAGAGTGTGTCACAAATATAACTCCTAGTACTGCTGACTTCGAATCTTGGACAACAAAATTTCGTCTCCTTTCTGGTCGCCCATTAGATGAAGCAAATCCTATTCTTGATACAGAAATTATTCTTCCCAAATCTCGTTCACGATTATCAGTCATTGGAAAACCTCTCAACCCTTATGGGTTTGGCATGTCATTTCGTCGACACAGAGATACTCCTTGGACACTTCCTCTTTTCATCAAGAATGGTATGATGACTCCTCTTTCTGCTGGTCTTCTTAGTTTTACTATTGAAGGTGCACGAGCCCATCTGATTGCTGGGACAAGAAGCTCAGGAAAGTCGAGTTTTTTGGGAGCTCTCCTCTTAGAAATTATGAGAAAATATCGGGTTTTGACCATTGAAGATAGTGTGAGTGGTGATTCAGAAATCCTAGTAAAAGAAGGAGGGAGTATAAGAAAGCAAAAAATAGCTGAGCTTATAGATTCTATCCTGGAAAAAGAGGGATCTTGGTATAATCTCACTGGTCATGAAGTAACAGGAAACAGAAGCAATATTGAAGTCCTTTCTATGAATAAAGTGGGAAAAATTTTCTTCTCAAAAGCAAGTAAGTTTATTCGGCATAATGTAGATAAACCTATGTACTTCATCAAGACTTCAACAGGAAGAGAAATAGAAGTGACTGGGGACCATTCTCTTTTTTCCTTAAATGAGGAAGGGGGTATAGGGGAGATTAAACCCTCTTTAATAAAAGAAGGAGATTTTATAGCTGTGCCTAGAAGAATCCCCAATCATAATGTTTTAAAAGAAAGAATGAATATTCTAGACTACAAAGAAAAATTCTCAGAGTTATATTTTAAGGGAGAGAACCTTCGGGTTTTTCTACGCAAAAATCAAGAGTGTGTAAAACAAATAGGGGAAGAGTTAGGATACAAAAAATCCCAGATATTAAAATGGGTTCGTATGGGTCTTATCCCTGGAAAAATTCTTTATGAATTAGTTTCTGTAGGTGTTTCAGTAAAAGAATTAAAGGGCTTAAATTGGAAAAATGGGAAAAATGCACAATGGGTGCCAATAGAGATAATTCTTGATAACTCTTTTCTCACTTTCTTAGGACTGTGGTTAGCAAATGGATGTTATGATAAGAATTCTGTACTCCTGTCTGTGAGTTCAAAGGAAGAAATTGGAATCGTAAAAAATATTGCTGGTCGTTTTGATTTTTCAACACATTATCATTCCGATGCCTTTACTTTAGTGATAAATTCAGGAACACTAAAATTCCTATTAAGGGAGATATTAGAATTGAAGGGTGATGCATACACAAAAAGAATCCCTTCTTGGATATTTGGACTTTCCAAGCAACAAATAGCTTTTGTTTTAAAAGGGATATTCTCTAGCGATGCTTGTGTTACAGAAAAAGAAATTGTAATAAGTCTCTGTTCAAAACAGTTCTTAAAAGATATACAGACTCTTCTTCTTTATTATGGGGTTATTTTTAGAATTGGAAAATACAGAGATTCAGATAAATGTTATCCTTGCAGAGTTTCTAGTCTCAAATCTTTAAGAGAGTTTAAACAAAATATAGGAGTGTTACAGTTCTACAAATCATCCCTTTTAGAAAAACTTTGTAATAAACAATCAACACAGGGGAGTTCTGGTATTATTCCTTTATCCACAGCATTTAAAAGGAAAATTGCTCAGCTTTCTAAAAATTTTAATTCTTGGAATTATATCCCCAGAGGGAATAATAGTGGAAGAGAAAAGTTATTCTCGATCAATAAAGAAATCTTTTCTTGTGTAGAACTATCTGAACAATTAGAGACTCTTGCTTTTTCTGATCTTTATTGGGATAAGATAAAAGAGATCAAAATAGTATCCAAAGATGAAAAATATGTGTATGATATTTCTGTTCCAGAAAATGAAAGTTTTATTGTGAATAATATTGTTGCACATAACACTCTAGAACTTCCAGTTGATGCAATGAGAAAATTAGGCTATAATATTCAACCATTAAAAGTGAGGGGTGCATTATCAAAGAGTGGTTCTGAAGTTCCAGCAGATGAAGGAATTAGAACTTCCTTACGGTTGGGAGATTCAGCACTTATCGTCGGTGAAGTTCGAAGTTCTATTCGTGGTACAGAAAAAGTTTTCATTGTGGATAAAGGAAAAACAGAAAGGATTCCAATACAAGAATTAGAAGGGAGAGATATATCTGAGATGTATGTTCCAACGATGGATAGAGATCTAAAGTTTAAACTAAAGAGAGTTATAGCCTTTGTAAAACATCCCAAGAGAGAAAAATTATTAGAAGTAACAACAAAGACAGGAAGAAAAGTAACAGTAACACCTGACCATAGTCTTTTTACACATAAAGATTTTCAAATAATTCCTATTGAATGCAAAGATTTGAAAATAGGAAGCAAAATTATAATACCAGAAAAAATACCCTCTGGCTATAATAATCTCAATAGATTAAATATAATAGATCTTTTAGAAGATAAAGGATGTAAATTAGAAGGCTATGAAGAAGATCTGAGGCAGATAATCTCTAAGATAGGTTGGAAAAAAGCTTCTCAAATTGCAAATACTAGTGCAGATATTTACGTCTACTTAAGAAAAGGAATCCAGCATACAAATATTCCTATTTCTACATTTAAGGAGTTAGCAAAGGAAGCAAATCATTCATATAATACAACAACCTTTCAAATCAAAAAAGGAACGAGTAAAACTATTGAAGCAGAAATAGAAATTTCAAAAGATTTCTGTCGTTTCCTAGGGTATTATGCTTCTGAAGGATATACTCAGAAAGAAAGTTCTGTAGTTGTTTTTTCAAATGGAAATCCTGTCATTGTAAAAGATATTATTTCTCTTTCTAGAAATCTATTTGGTATAGACCCCTTTGTAAGGCAAACGAAAGGCTTAGGCATTTCAACACAGATAGTTTTAAACAATAAAATTTTAGGTCTTCTCTTAGAAAAACTTGCTTGCGGAAGAATAGCCCCAGAAAAACGTGTTCCTCCTATAGTATTTGGTTTATCTGAAGAAAAGATTTGTGAATTTCTAAAAGGGTATTTTGATGGAGATGGTTGTCAGTTAGTCTCAAAATCTTCAGGAAATGAAATCTCTGCAAGCACAGTTTCAAAAGATTTAGCTGATGATCTTATGCATCTTCTCCTTTGTTTGGGCATAATTGCAAGATTAGAGAAAGGAACGATGTCCGATATAGGAAAACATGAGTCTTTTGTTGTTGTCTTTAAGCAAAGAAAATATATCCAGTTATTCCTAGAAAAAGTGGCATTTAAGAAATACTCTAAAGAGATCATAGAAAGACAAACTTCTCATAGTACCTTTAACACTGTAGATTATGATCACAAAATCCTAGAAGAACATGTAAAAGTTAAAAGAGAGTATAGGCATCTCAGAAGATACACTTCATGTGGGAAAGATTATTTAAAGAGGGTAGTAGGGGAAGCAGAATGGGCAAGTGAGAGGATAAAGGCTTTTGTACAAGGAGATTTTTATCTTGATGAAGTAAAAGAAATAAAAGAAGTAATGTTACCAGAGAAAGAATATGTATATGATCTTTCTGTGCAGCCTTGTCAAAATTTTATAGGTGGCTTTGGTGGAATAATGCTCCATAATACTGAGGCATTAGCACTCTTCGAGGCAATGCGTATTGGTGCTTCTGCAAATGTTGTTGCGGGAACAATCCACGCAGACTCTCCATATGGAGTTTTTGATAGAATTGCGAATGATTTGAAAGTACCAAGAACTTCGTTTAAGGCAACAGACATAATTATTATTTGTAATCCTATTCGATCAGCAGATGGGATGAAGAGAGTGAGAAGATGTTTGCAAATAACAGAAGTACGAAAGGCATGGGAAGAAGATCCTGTTGCAGAACGTGGTTTTGTAGATCTTATGCGTTACAATGCAAAAATTGACAAACTCGAACCAACAACAGAATTAATGAATGGAGAATCTGAGATCTTAAAAAATATTGCTTCAAATGTCAAAGAATGGGTGGGGAACTGGGATGCTATATGGGATAATATAGTCCTTAGAGGGGATCTGAAACAAATGTTGGTAGAGTATTCAAATAGGATGAAAATGCCTGAGCTTTTAGAAGCAGAGTTTTGTTTACAAGGTAATGATATGTTTCATAGAATTACGGAAAGTGTTCAAGCGGAAGTGGGTTCTGGAGATGTAAAAAGAATTAAATTTGAATGGGAAGAATGGTTAAAGAGAGAAGTGAGGAAGAAGCAAATGGGTTAGGAGGACAAAATGAAATTCAAAAATAAAGTTGTTTTGGTAACTGGTTCAAGTAGAGGTATAGGAAGAGCAACGGCAATACTTTTTGCACAAGAAGGGGCAAAGGTAATAGTAAATTCTTCTAAATCTACAAAAGAAGCAGAGAAAGTTGTGGAAGCAATAAAGAAAATAGGATCTGATGCGATAGCTATACAGTGTGATGTTTCTGATGAAAAGCAAGTAAAGTCTATGTTTGAACAGGCTTCGAAGAAGTTTGGAAGAGTTGATATCTTAGTGAACAACGCAGGTTTTGTGGTTGACAAGCCTTTTTTTGAAAGGGGTGCCGAAGAGTGGAAAAAAATTCTTGGGATAAATCTGGTAGGTGTTTTTTTATGTAGCAAGTATGCTCATCAGAGTATGCTAAAGCAAAAATATGGGAGAATTATTAATATCTCTTCGACAAATGGTATTGATACATTCAGTACAAGTTGTCCGGATTATGATGCTGCAAAAGCAGGAGTAATCCTTCTAACGAGAAACCTCGCAAAAGAGTTAGCACCATATATACAAGTAAATAGCATTGCTCCAGGATGGATTGATACAGAAATGAATAAAGATTTACCTAAAGATTTTATCAAAGAAGAGATAGAAAAGATCTATGTAAAAAGAATGGGGAAACCAGAAGAGATAGCAAAAGTTGTGCTCTTTTTAGCATCAGATGATGCAAGCTTTATCAATGGGGCAACGATTAAAGTAGATGGTGGCTGTGGCTAAATGAAAATTCGTCAAGCAACTGGAAAAGACAAAAGAAAAGCAATGGTCATTGCAAAGTCTTTGAAAGAATGGTTCAATAAAGATGGAATAAAAAATAGTGGCTATGATTCCACAAGAGTATAAAGTAGAATTTAATCCGGAAAGTATTTTAAGGTTGTTGACTCTTCTTTAGTCTTAGCAACTACAGTAGTAAAAGAGTATTGTAAAAGGACAAAGACACAATGAAACAAGCATACCTCGTACATGGATGGGATGGCTCTCCAACAAATTGTTGGTTTCCTTGGCTCACAAAGGAATTAGAAAAGCTAGGCTATAAAGTTAAAGCCTTAAAAATGCCCCATCCAATAACACCTATGATTAAAGATTGGGTAGCAACCTTAGAAAAAGAAGTAAAACCTGGTGAAGAAACAATTCTCATTGGCCATAGCATTGGCTGTCAAACAATTATGCGATATTTACAAACACAAAACCGAAAGGTACAAGCAGTATTCTTTGTTGCGGGCTGGTTTCACTTAGATTCTATTGATGAAGAAAGTGGAGAGTCACAAGAAATAGCTCGGCCTTGGTTAGAAAAGAATATAGATTTCAAAAAAGTAAAAGAAAATTGTAAAACGTTTACAGCATTATTCTCTGATGACGATGTCTTTGTCCCCCTAAGTGATGCAAAACTCTTTGAAAAGAGTCTCGGAGCAAAAACAATTATAGAACACAACAAATCCCATTATGATATACAAATGACGAATCCTACTCTTCTTGTAGAAATTAAAAAGTTATAATCCCTTTTTTTCTTTTCGTACTTCAAGTACAACATCCATGAATGCACGAACTCTTCCTCTATCGACAAGGTTACTCGTCTCTTCATCTACTTTAAAGCAGCTTCCCACAATTCCTCCATCTGCAATCATGAGTTGCCCATATGCATTCCTAGGAGTGAGGCCTGCACCGATAACAAGAGGATGACCACCAATCACTTCTCTAAATTTCAAAATCCTATCGCTGGGTGTTTGCATACCTGTTCCTTCCCCTGTAACTACGATAGCATCTGCTCTTTCCATCCCTTCACGTAAATCACTTTCTAAATCTGATCCTTCTACTGGAGTATAGTATTTTGGCCATACTCCTCCTAAAACCAGAACGTCTTTTCTATTCTCACGACAAGAAAGGTACTGTTCTAAAGATATCTCTTTTGTATTTCCCAGGTATCTCCCAGCAACATAATCTAACTGAATAAAAGGATAAGCAAAAGCATCTGCAAGGTGAAGTGCTTTCTGATAATTATTTGGAAGAATATTCACACCCACATGCAAGGAAGTTCTTCTCTCTTTTATGTTCAGCAGAGTGTTTACAACATCCTCTTCAGAACCATGATAGTTTTCAACAATAACTCCATCAACACCTTCTTCTTCAAAGATTGTCAGTTCATCTAATGCTTGTCGTACAGGTTCTTCTCCAGCCAAATGAAGCATAGCAAAAATGGGCGTATTTTCAAAGAATTCTAATCTATTCATAAAGGCAAAAATAAACCTTTTCTTTATTAACTTTTCTCCCTAAAGATATATAAACTTCTTTTCCTATAAAAAGCATAAAAGATGGTAGCAATAGATCCTCGTTTTCAAAAAGTCATGGACAAGTATGGGGCAAAGTTAGGAAACCAGTTCCAAAACTCC